>JAFWJP010000198.1 GCA_017514645.1 Solobacterium sp.
CGCCCATTTCACAGACAAAGACTTTATGGATCGGTTTCATATATTCCCGGATGGTCCTGGTGATGCCCATCGGTGTATTGAAGGACGCAGGTGTCATCAGTGAATTGTACTTCTCGGACAGTACAGCCTGTATTACATTCTTGGTGGACGTTTTTTCGTAGGAGCCGGTGATGCCGATCCGGATCATTCCGCTCTGCTCTGCCAGGATACGCTTGGCATCATTCAGAAAGCTCTGCTGTACACCGCGCTCGATCGGTGCCGTGATCCATCCGACCGGAATGACCAGAAGCCACGGCAGAATGAGGCTCAGCGCCGGCAGGAAAGCATCTGCGCGCAGTTTCAGAAGCACAGCGCACAGGATCAGAACCAGTACCGCTTCCACAGCGATCTGACGTTTGACCCTTGCCGTATAGACGAGCGGTTTGCGGTAGGACGCCTTATGCTCCGTATAGAGACCGTACATCAGCAGGAACACCAGTGCCGGAACCGGATAACGGAAGATCAGTGTCGCGCAGACCGGCAGCCAGGCTGCCTTGATGCGCAGCAGCGCATTCTCCTTCAGCCATTCCAGATATCTGGATACAATGTAGCTGTTCTGCTGAAATATATGCAGCGCGTGTTTGGCAGGCACCAGCATCGCCGACACAAACAGCACCATTTTAACAACACTCAGCATCCTACAGATCTCCCTGGAAGAATATATCCATCACCGTGTTGAAACGTGCCGCCTGATGCAGGAATGCCCAGTGGTCATCACCTTCGAAGACCGCCAGACCCGCATCCGGCATTTCAGCCGCCATGATCCGTCCCGCTTCGATCGGCGTTGCGGTATCCCGGTCTCCGAACACCAGAAGAACAGGACACTTGACCTTCGGCAGCAGTTCCCTGACATCATCATTGACGACCTTGACAAAGGTTTCCCGCATAACGCCCTTGGCGTTGCGGTAATCTTCCGAACCATGTCTGTCCCGGAGCGCTTCCAGGGCTTTTTCGTTGCCGGTCACAGTCAGCAGTGTCTTGCCTGCTTTGAAGATACTGCTCTTCAGGCGCGACTGCTTCGGCGCATTCAGACGCAGACCGGCCGCACCGGTCAGTACCATTTTGCGGACATGACCGTACTCAGCTGCATAGCGGATCTCAACCCGGCACCCGAACGAATGACCTATCAGAACCGGATCCTGGATCCCGTGGGCATCAATGAAATCCTTCAGGAAATCCCTGTAATCGGGAACACCCCAGGGAACCGGCGGCAGACCGCTTTCCCCGAAACCGGGAAAATCGAGATTATATACGGAACATCTCTCCCGGTAATGATTCTCGATCTGCTTCATATGATCCTTTGACTCTCCCCATCCGTGCAGCAGGATCATATCCTGTCCGCTGCCGGAATGCCGGTAAGCCGTCTTCACATCATGATATACACCAAACTCAGTCATGTTTCTTCTGTTTCATCGCTTTCTGTTCTTTCTTTGTCGGTACGCGCCAGATACGGAACTGGACACCGTCCTGTACATTTTCAGCATCCACCTTGTATCCGTAGGTTGTTACGACCCGGTATACGATCGACAGCCCCAGACCGAACTGTCCGTCTGTTCCCTTCTCATACGGATCAAACAGGACATCCAGACGGTCTTCCTCGATCTGTTTTCCATCGTTGTGCACGATCAGTTCATACGGATGCAGGACGATCCGGATGGTCGTTTCTGCATAGCGCAGAGCATTGTCTATGAGATTCTCAACGACGATGCGCCAAGGATCCTCCTCCCCATGGAACATGACCTTTTCATCCGTTTCCCGGACAAATGTGATCTCCGGACGGATCACCTGCAGCGACAGGAGCACTTTGTCTATAACAGCGTTCATGTCCAGATGGTCTCCTTCCGGACTGTCATCCAGCAGGTATTCCATCTTGTTCAAGGTGATCAGACTGCGTACTTTGTTCTCCAGGCGGTCCGCGTGTTCAATGATCACATCCACGGATTTTTCCAGGGAACCGTAGGGATAGACCCCGTCCTTGATGCTCTCACCGTAGCTCTTGATCGTCGCAATCGGTGTCTTCAGGTCATGGGAAATGTTCTGAAGCATTTCCTGCTTCATCCGGTTCTGCCTCTGCAGTTCAAAGTTCATATCCGTCAGTGCATCTGCCAGATCACCGATCTCGTCATGCCGTTCAATGTCCAGATAAGCAAATTCATCGTTCTTGATCTTGTTGGTGAAGGTCTTCATCAGGTTGATCGGATGAATGACCGAGGTGATCCACACCATCAGCATGATGAACAGGAACGTAACGACACCGACCGTCGTATTGACGGAGTTCACGGTCAGACCCGCACGGAATGTTTCTTCATATTGTCCGGGCAGGTAGGAAACCAGCCAGACCCCCTCAGAGATCTCCGTGAAGGTATAGACCGAATTCTCCCGCATACCTTCCCGGTTCCGGTAAGTAATCGTATAATCCCCGGGTTCTCCGGACAGGATCTTTTCCTCGATCAGATTCTCTTCATTCTCAGAGATCTCCGCACTGCTCAGCGGACGGAACGTCCCGCTGTCTTCGTAATAGATCTCCTGCAGAACATCCCCGTTCACGGGTACGGACGAAGATACCGCATCCGGATAACGGGAAAGAAAGTAGACGCTCTGGTCATGTGTTCCATGCAGCATCCGGACCATCTCATTGTTTGTAAAGGTGTTGATCTGCGGTATGAGCACGATCAAAATGAACATCGAGAATACGGTGACGACAAACATGGTCAATGTCAGCAGCTGCTGGGACAGCGACAGCTCTCTCAGCCAGATATACAGCCGTTTCATCAGCCCAGACGGTACCCGAACCCGTAGATCGTATGGATGGTCAGATCCGGCATCTTCCTGCGCAGGCGGCGCATCGTATCATCCACGACACGGTCATTTCCGTAATAGTTGGTATCCCAGATCTTCTCCAGGATCTGATCGCGTGTAAAGGCAGTTCCGCGGTTCTTCACGAACAGCATCAATAAGTCGAATTCCTTCGTCGTCAGATCGACTGCGCTTCCGTTCCTGCTGACCGTCCGCTGTGTTTCATCGATCTGGTAACCATCAACGAGCAGCGTCTGTACTTCATCGCGGTATGCCCGGCGCAGTACATTGTTGACACGCAGGACAAGTTCCTTCGGTGAGAACGGTTTGGTGATGTAGTCATCGCTTCCCTTCTCCAGACCGATGATCCTGTCGAATTCCTTATCTCTGGCCGACATGAAGATGACCGGCATGTCGATGCTGCGGCCCTTTATCTCTTCTATCAGATCAAAACCGCTCTTGTCATCCAG
>JAFWJP010000199.1 GCA_017514645.1 Solobacterium sp.
ATATAATAATAGCGTTAGTATTATACAAGATTTTGTAAAAAGGAGAAATCCTGTATGGAAATCATCAGCGTTACACCGAGAGGATACTGCCAGGGTGTGGTCCGGGCGATCCGCATCGCTCGCAGGACTGCGGAAGAACACCCCGGCCAGCCGATTACGATGCTGGGAATGATCGTTCACAACCGCTATGTCGTAGAAGAATGCGAACGTCTGGGAATCCGGTGCGTCGAGGACAGCCGGCTGACCAGGCGCGAACTCCTGAGCAGAATACCGGAAGGAATCGTGATCATTACCGCCCACGGGGCAAGTGATGATGTGTTTGCGGAAGCCAGGGCACGCGGTCTGACGGTCGTGGACGCAACCTGCCCGGATGTTGAACGAACGCATGAACTTGTGCGGGAACACGTCCGTACAGGTGATGTCATCTATCTGGGAAAACACCGTCATCCGGAAGCCGAGGGCACCGTCGGTATCTCACCGCGGGTCCATCTGGTCAGTACCGTGGAGGAAATACAGAAACTGAACGGTCTTTCCGATATCCTGATTACTTCACAGACGACGCTGAGCATCCTGGATACAGAAAAACTGCTGAAGGCATGCCTGGAGCGTTGGCCGGATGCAGTCGTATCACCGGAAATCTGCAATGCCATCAGGATCCGTCAGGAGGCAGTACTGAAGCTGAAGGATACGGATGTCCTGATTGTTGTTGGTGATCCCCATTCGAACAACAGTCATCAGCTGGCAGAGATCGGCCTGTCTGCCGGCATCCCGCATGCCTATCTGATCGAAAACGCCGATCAGCTGGAAGAATCCATGATCAGAAACGCGTCCAGAGTCGCCGTTACCAGCGGATCCTCCACACCGAACGAACTGACCCAGGCCGTCATCGACCGGCTGCACGCCTGCGCACACACAGCACAATAAACAGCAAACAGCGGACCGTATGCACTATGCATACAGCCCGCTGATTTCATCTTCCGTGAGTCTGCGGTACGTCCCTGGTTCCAGTGTCTCATCCAGGATCAGATCCTTCATGCGGATCCGCTTAAGATAAGTAACTTTACAGCCGAGCGCCAGAAAGATCCGTTTGACCTCATGATACTTGCCTTCCGTGAGGATGATGCGGCAGTGGCAGTCCTGTACGTCCCTCACCTCTGCCGGCGCGAAAGTCTCCTCTGCAAAGCGCAGACCGCCTTTCCTGATCTCTTCCAGCTGCTCAGCTGACGGCATCCGGTCCACTTCCACATAGTATTCCTTTTCCGCATGATACCGGGGAGACAGAAGACGGTGCCCAAGCGGCCCGTCGTTGGTGATCAGCAGCAGCCCTTCCGTGTCTTTGTCCAGTCTTCCGACCGGAAAGAGATTGAGATACGGTTCCGGCACAAGATCCATGACCGTCGGTACATTTCCCTTGTTCGCCGTGATATATCCTGCCGGTTTGTTCAGCATGAAATAAACATATTCCGTATACTTCAGCGTCTGTCCGTCCACTTCGACTGTATCCGTCCCGGGATCCAGAATCTCCGCAGGATTGCGTACAATACTGCCGTTCAGGGTAATATGCCCGCTTCTGACCGCTTTGCGGATCTCGCTGCGTGTACCGTACCCGCAGTCCCTCAGATACTTGTCCAGTCTCATGCACGCCTCGTAAGCCGGTTCAGATACGGTTCCGCGATCTCCTTGAGGGACTTCCTGAAGATTCCCTGCGGGATCTTCAGCATATTCGCTGCCGCAAGGTAGATCACCATACCGACGATTCCGTATACACCGAACTGAAGCAACGCCTTGATACGGGAAGCTTCCGTGATCGTAAACCCAAGGATGCGCAGGATCGCAAAGCCTCCGTTCATCGCCAGACAGGCTGTCAGGATCCTCACATAATAGATTCCTGTCTGCCGGTAGCTCACACCGAAACGGCTGCTCAGTTTGGCAAGATCAAGATAGATGATCGACAATGAGCAGAAGATACTTGAAGTGATCGCCCCGGTATAACCGGTATACTTCATCATCGGATAGAATGTCGCGGCTTTGACAATAAAGCCGAAGCAAAGATAGATGATGCTTTCCTTGCGCAGCTTCAGTGTCATCATCATGGAACTGCAGATCGGTGTGATCGTCGTCACCAAAGCAAGTACAGCCGCAAACTGCAGACAGTGCTCACCGTAATCCAGATTGGCTCCGCCGTACATGATATAGTACACAGGCCGGGCCAGCACCAGCATTACAAAGCACACCGGCATGCCGATAAACAACGTCGTCTCCAGGCATTCACGGATATTGCGCCGCAGCTGGGTATAGTTCTTCCCTTCCAGCGCAATTGTCATATACGGAACGATTCCCGCCGAGAAGCCGATTCCCAGCACCTGCGGAATCGAAGTCAGCTTGTCGCACTGAAGCTGAATGATACCGTACAGCAGTCTGGCATCTCCGTAGGATACCCCAAGTTGTGTCGCACAGCTGACAAAGAAACGTGTATTGACCAGCGTCTGGGAATTGCCGACGATCGAACCGATGAAATACGGAAGACCGAACAGAAGCAGTTCCTTCAGAAGATCCCGGCTGTCTACAGCCTCACTGTCCTGTGACCTTGCAAGACGATTGTAGTGGCCGATATTGCGCCTGTCATATCTGTCGTAGAAGAAGATTGCGATCATCGCTCCGATGGATGTTGCCAGAACCGCCATGTACACTGCGTAGATGTTGGCCATACGCAGTACCTTCACGGCAATATAGGACAGCCCGAGCAGAGAAAGAACCCTTCCGAGCTGTTCAATGACCTGTGAATCCGCATAGACCCGCATATCCTTGAGACCCTGGTAGAAACTGCGGTAACTGGACAGCAGCGGAACCAGGAACAGCGCCATGGAAAGGATCATGAACGCCTTCTGCATCGTAGCGATATCCTCCGGCGTTGCCAGCGCACCCAGTGTAGAGCGGGACAGGATCCCGGAACAGAGCGCGAACAGAACAGCAAACACAAAACCGGAGACACAGAGGATCCCCTTGGAGATCTTTCTTGCAAGCATGACGGTTTTCCAGTCATTCCTGCTGGCGTATTTCGCAATCACTGCCGCTGCGGCATACGGGATGCCGGCAGAACAGATCTGCAGCAGAATACTGTAATAGGAATACGGTGCCGAGTAGAACGCCATATTCTGCTCCGTAGCCAGCGCCGTGAACGGAACCATATAAAAAAGACCGATGGCTTTGGACAGGAAAACACCTGCGGAACTGGTCAGGGAACCCATGATAAAGGACTGCTTGGTCCTCTCCCTCTGTTTTTCCGTCATTCACCGCCTCCGGAAGATGCCTTGCTGTAATCCAGGCCGATCGTAAAATACTGCCTGTTGTATACCGTACG
>JAFWJP010000200.1 GCA_017514645.1 Solobacterium sp.
AACCCTCAATCGGTCTTCATCCCGCCAATATCTACGGACTGAATGCAGTCATGCACGATCTGGTCGAAGACGGTAATTCCGTTCTGCTGGTCGATCATGATACACAGATCCTGAAGGAAGCGGATCACGTAATCGAGCTGGGACCGGAAGCCGGAACCAAAGGCGGTACAGTGATCGCTGAAGGCAGTATTGAAGAAATGAAACAGAACCCGGCATCCCTGATCGGAACCTATCTTGCCAGGACACCGGTTCTGCAGGAAACGGACCCGGAGGAAGTGTTCCGGAACGGTGAGATCATTATGGAAACCCGGCCGGTGCATACCGTGAAGGCTCTGCAGGTGCGCATTCCGCAGAATCGTCTGACTGTTGTGACCGGTGTATCCGGGTCGGGAAAGACAACGATGGTGCTGGAAAGCCTGATACCGGGACTGACAGCGCTGACGGAAGGTGCTGCTCTGCCGGACCCTGTGGTATCTCTGGAAGCAGAGGGTATCCGCCACGTCAAACTGATCGACGCAACACCGATCGGCATCAATGTACGTTCTACGGTAGCGACCTATGCCAACGTTCACGATGAACTGCGGAAGATCTTTGCAAAGACACCGGACGCGAAGGCAATGGGTTACAAAGCCGGTGATTTTTCCTACAATACGGGTGACCTGCGCTGTCCGACCTGTGATGGTACGGGCCAGATCTCCCTGGATGTACAGTTCCTGCCGGATGTGAATATTCCCTGTCCGGAATGCCGCGGTTCCCGCTACAGCCGCAATGCGGAAAAAGTACGGTACATCCGGGAGAACGGCGAAAGTGCTGCCATGCCGCAGCTGATGGCCATGGACATCAATACAGCCATTGAGTTCTGTGAAGAGATGAAAAGCGTCCGCCCGAAACTGGAAGTCCTCCGGGACCTGGGAATCGGCTATCTGACCCTGGGGGAAGAAACACCGAGTCTGTCCGGCGGTGAGGCGCAGAGGCTGAAGCTGGCAAGCGAAATGGGACATCGTCAGTCGGATACCGTCTTTGTGTTTGATGAACCGACGATCGGTCTTCATCCCCGGGATGTTGAGACACTGATGCAGGTATTCCGGACTTTGATCGGTCTTGGTGCGACGGTCATTGTCATTGAACATGACCTTGATGTGATCCGCAGCGCGGACTGGATCATCGATATGGGACCGGGCGGCGGTGAAGACGGCGGAACGATCGTCTGCAGCGGAACACCCGAAATGATCAAAAAATGCCCTGCAAGTATTACAGGACATTATCTCTGAGGCATCGGAAGATGCCTTTTTCATTGCTTCAGGGAACTATTCGTCTGACGGTTTGATGACCCGGAGCAGGCTGCCGTCAGGATTGTAGTCGTTTTTCTGCAGCAGATTTCCGTTTTCGTCATAGTCATAGCGGGAATACATCACCATGGTACCGTCAGCCTGATATGTATCGTAGCCGGTTTCCTTTCCTTCCTCATCATAGTAGGTGAGGTAATAGCCCATGAACTTATCTTCGATGTAGGCATTCCGGCGCACTTCAAGACCACGTTCATCGTATTCCATTGTCTGATAGGCTCTGGGAGATCCATCGGGATTATAGTAGTCATTCCGGACCGCAAGACCGTTTCCGTCGAATGTGACGACACAGGTTTCGAGGAGTTCGATTCCGTTTCCTCTGTAGTTCTCGTAATTGCGCCATCCGTTCCTTCTGCCGAGGAAATCGTATTCCTTGATGCTGTAGCCGATCAGATTTCCCGATTGATCGAAGACATCTTCTCTTCTGACCTGATTGGAAGAATCTACATAGGCTCCGCTTTCGATTTCCTGTACCTTGCTCAGAATGGCCGGATCTTCTGCGGCGCTGCCCTGTACCGAGCCAAGCAGGCGGTAGGCTTCTTCGAATGATTCACGGCGTATGAGTACGTCGGCCATACCGAGCCAGGCTGCCGCATAGGTCTCGTCAATGCCCGATGCAGTCTCATAATCATTCCAGGCGAGGGTCAGGTTCTGGTCTGCCTCCGTATCATCCTGGACCTTTTTCAGAACATAAGCGTCACCGCGGCTGACATAGACAGGCGCGTGTTCCGGATCGATTCCGATCGATTCCGTGAATGCTTCAATGGCCTTGTCATAGTCTTCTTCCTGGAAGAAAGCTATTCCCTGATCATACAGATCATCCCAGGAGGGCTGTACCTGTTCGGGTTCTGTTTCCTCTGTTTCTGCAGGTGTACTGCTTTCTTCCGCAGGCTGACTGCAGGCAGAGAGAGACACGACAGACAGCATACCGCAGATGGAAAGCGTGATGAGTTGTCTGATTGAACGTGTTGTTTTCATGAGAGTCCTTTCTTTTTCGTTATAGAAATCCAGATATCAGTATAATAAAAAAACCGGTTCAGGGGTATCGGTCTGTTCAATAACAAAACAGAGAGTATCAGCTCTCTGTCCTGTTTCAGCGCTTTCTTCTGAACGTTATTTGTTCAGATCGATCGTATGGTGGATGTGGCTGCCATTGACCATGACATCACGGATCGGGCAGATCTGTTCGATCTCAGCCACGAATTCCTCCGCTTTTTCCGGTGTGCAGTCTGCTGTCATGTGGATCGTTGTGTGGATTTCCGCAAAGCCGGGGCGTCTGTGATCCGCAGCGGAAACACCTTCGACATCCACGGAGAACGCCTTGAGATCAATGCCGAATTCTCCGGCCATCTCCGAAGCGATTCCGGTCATGCAGCCGCCGAGCGCGCTCAGCAGCAGTTCACCGGGATTCATTCCGACGGTGCGGTCCTGGGTGTTGTAGCGTACGGTCAGGCCGCGGCTTTCCGATTCAACGGTGGTTCCGTCTTCTTTCAGTGTTGTTTTTACCAGCATGGTTGTTATCTCCTTCCATCATTACTGATTATATCAGACCGTAGGTGTACGTGTGTCATTTCAGGAAGCGTTCCAGGGCATCCTTGAGATGGATGTTCCAGTAGTTGAAGTCATGGATCCCGTGATCCTCCACACACATGAGCGGTGCACCTCGTTTTTCAAGGAAATCTATGTATTTCTTTACATTGGGATACAGGGTATCTTCCAGGCCGATGGCCAGATAGATATCCGGACATCCTGCTGTACTAGCGGCTGCTCTGTCGTAGAGTGCGTACGGATCCTTGTCACTGCCGTCCACGGCTTCCGGATCCCCGAATGAGTTCCGCAGGAACTTCGCGTTCATGAACAGGGCATCGGCGCCGAAGAAGCCCGCATCTGCTGTATCTGTTGACATTCCCTTGAGGGATTCCGTCGTGAAAACACCCGGGGAGAGGGCAACGATCCTGCTGAATGTATCATTGTATTTCAGTCCGTTGCGCAGAGCGCCGTAGCCGCCCATGGACAATCCGCCGATAAAGGTATCGCTGCGTTCCCTGGAAAGCGGGAACAGGCGTCTGGTCATCTCTACGAGTTCCTCACCGATGAAGCGTCCGTGATACTCTCCATGATCGTTGTCAATGTAGAACCTGTTTTCTCCGGCAGGACATATGAATGCCATGTTGTATTCAATTGCCAGCCTGGCGATGTCTCCGGCCAGTGACCAGTCGTTCTGGTTGCCGAAGAAACCATTGAGCAGATACAGTGTCCGGAACGGTTTCTCCTCCGGGAGATCCTGACTGAGATAATTCGTGGTATCCACCGGAATTACACAGTTGACAGGAACAGTGCGCTGCAGGCAGCGGGAATAAAGACTCATCTGAATGAATGCCATCAGGGGATTCCTCCTTGGATCTATCATAACATCCGGGTATTTCTTTAAGACAGCAGGAAATGATATGATAGGGCAATGATAACGAAACTGATCCTGAGCATCCTGATGCTCATACAATACGGATTTACCGAGAGTGATCCTGTGCTGCAGAGCGATTATGCGTTTCTGATGGACGCGGACAGCGGACAGATCCTGTACAGCCTGAACGGAGAAGAGCGCATGTATCCGGCAAGCATGACAAAGATCATGACGGCAATCGTAGCAATCGAATCCATGAACGATCCGGAGGAAACCGTTCTGATCACGGATGAAATGTGGGCGGGTCTGATCGAGATGAACGCGAGTACAGCGGGATTTTGGCCGGGGAGCACCCTGACGGTGCGGGATCTGCTCTACGGTGTACTGCTGCCGAGCGGTGCGGATGCGGTCAATGCGCTGTGCATGCATATCTGCGGCAGTAAGGAAGCGTTTGTTGAACGGATGAACGCCAAAGCGGCAGAACTCGGAATGTACGGTACGCACTATACCAATGCGACCGGACTGCATGATGAAGATCACTGGTCGACAGCCGAAGATACCGCTGTACTGCTGACGTATGCCCTGCAGAACGATCTGTTCCGGCAGATCATCGATACAGAGGAATACACTGCGTCTGACGGTACAGTGCTGCATTCTACGATCAACGGAAGAGCACAGGGAATTGATGGTTTCCTCGGCGGGAAAACGGGCTATACGATCCCTGCCGGTGTCTGTCTGGCTTCCCATGCGGAATTCAACGGCATGCATCTGGTCCTTGTGACTGCACACAGCCCGGTGCCGGCAGGCAACCTGCAGGATGCTGCAGAGATCTACGGACTGTATCACGGGTATGAAAAAAGAACGCTGCTTTCTGAAGGGGAGACCCTTGCGGAGATTGCGTTCCTGGATACCTATCCGGAGCAGATACTGGTGATCACGGCTGATGAAGATGTCGTACTGGATGTACCATCCGACGCACAGGTCGATCTGGAAGCGGAATATAACGCAGTTACCGAAACACCTGTCCATGCCGGCGATGTGCTGTATACCTGTACACTGCGGGTCAACGGAGAGACAGTGTATACCCGGACCGTACGCAGCGAACAGGAGATCCACCGCAATGTTCTGAGCTATCTGCTCAGAAACGGCAGTTCCTTGATCCGCAGAAGGCCGTATATTCTGCTGGGTGTGCTTGTTGTACTCGGACTGCTGTTCAGACGGCGTTCATAGAAAAAGAGAATACTGAGGACGATCCCGCCGAGGGTCAGCAGATCACTCAGAACCTGAATGACCGTAATGCCGTAATACACCCGGATCTGCGCGGGAGCGCCGGTGACTTCGATCCTGACCAGTCCCGTTTCCGGATCCATTGAGACAGGCAGATTGCCTGTTTTCTTTCCGTTTTCGTCCAGAACAACAGCCCGGTATCCTGTATAGAAAGTCTTCGGAACGACCCAGTAACCATCATTCTGCGCCGTAAAGACCAGCTTTCCGTAAGACCGTTCCAGTTCTGCCGTCTGCCCGTCACAATGGGCATGCGCACGGTCATAGGCATAGTAATCAACAGCGGTATGCTGCGGCAGATAGTCGGGGGAAGACAACTCCATGCGGTTGTACCACGCACGCTCCCCGAAAATGCGCTTTTCATCAAAGATCTTTTCGATACTCAGATCATCGTGGAACGATCCCCAGTTTCCATACAGCTGTACATCATGTACGATCACAAACAGGATCATGACCGCCGGAAGGGCGATCTTCAGCTGCCGGCGTCCTCTCAGCAGAATGAGATCGATGACCGCAGCCGATGCAGCACTCATCAGGATCACCGCCGGTGTCAGGAACCTTGCGGGAAACTGCATGAAGGAAAACCAGGGAAGATACTTCCACGGAAAGAGTTTTGTCGCACAGAACATCATGACGACACCAATGCCGAAGCACTGTTTCTGCATTCTGCTCCCGGTGAGCAGTGCTCCGAATCCCAGCAGAGCACACAAACCTGGACAGACGCACATCATGACGTCATCATCCAGACCGAACAGGAAAAACTCCTTCAGGGAACAGGCAGAATCCGCCAGTGAGATCTCTCCGAAGTATCCTGAGATCCGGTACAGATGTGTCTGCAGCTGTTCCAGCATCGGAAGCGTAAAGAAGGCCGTCAGAAGGAACGCTGTAAACAGACCGAGAAAGAGCTGAGGAACGATACGCCGGATATTCTTTCTGCGAAGGTTCAGCGCACAGAAGATCCCCAGCAGGACCATCGCCAGGACAAAGGAAATATTGTGGGAGAGGATCAGACCGCAGAATCCGGCAGCCACAGCCGCAGTCCCGTTCTTCTTCCGGAAGAACAGCTCCCGGATCCCGCAGAGAACGACGGGCAGGAATACCATGGCAAGCATTTCTCCCAGCGCTCCGCGTTTGTAGCAGTTGGCCAGAACATACGGATTGAGCATGCAGAGCGCGGCAGAAAACACAGGCGTCCACCGATGTCTGCACATCGGGCGGACGAAGGTGATGAAGGCAAGGGATGCCGCAAAGACGATGATGAAAATATTGATACGCCAGGCCATGAGCAGCGGGATCCCGCCAAGGATGAGCAGCGCGGCAGGATACAGCAGACAGACGGAATAGAACAGGGGAGAACCATAACCGAACCCCATATGCATTTCCGGAAAGATCCGCGGATACAGGTCCCCGTGCCTGAGTGCTTCCGACAGCTGCAGCATCCGTGCCATGTGGAAGGCCGTATCGGAGCCGCTGCGGATCATTCCGCTGTACATCGGCAGACAGAAAAGAACGGCAATCAGAACGGCCGCTCCGGCATCGTACAACTTTTGTTTGTCTGCGATTTTCATTATGTATATTATATAGCTGTTAAGAGAGGTACATGTATGAAAATCACCTATTGGTCAGACTATGCCTGCCCGTTCTGCTACATCGGCGAGAGCCGTCTCAAAAGAGTTGCGGCAGAGATGGGAATCGAAGATATCGAACTGGAAATGAAAGCCTATGAACTGCATCCGGAAGCGGGAAAACACGCTGAACTGGACAATGCGGATTCCATGGCGAAGTCCTTCGGTGTGGACCGGGAAACAGCGATCATGAAGATGGCCGGTCTCATCCAGATGGGAAGGGATGAGGGGCTGGATTTCAACTATGCGACCGCCCACAATACCAATACCCGTGATGCACACCGTCTGACCAAACTGGCCCAGTCCAAAGGTCAGGAAACAGCTGACAGACTGATTGAACTGCTCTATGAGGCATATTTCAGCAAAAACCTGGAGCTGGCCGATCACGAGGTCCTGCGCAGTGCCGCAAAGGATGCCGGACTCAACAGCGATGAAGTCAATGAGGTGCTGGAAAGCGACAAGTACCTGCAGGAAGTCATTGAAGATGAGCAGGAGTCCCGCTACTACGGCATCCGCGGTGTACCGTTCTTCATCATCGGGCAGTACGGTGTGTCCGGAGCCCAGCCGGAGGAATACTTCCGGGCAGTGTTCGAACAGGTTCAGAAAGAGGCGCTCGAAGCCATGCAGGGCGCTGTCTGCGGACCGGACGGATGTGAATTCTGAAAAAAGACCGGGGATATCTCCGGTTTTCTGATGTTTGCGGCATCGGATGATCCGTGCGACAATACAGGAAAGAGGCAACCTATGACATACACGATCAGACAGGCTGTCATACTTGCGGCAGGCAGAGGTGAACGCATGCATCCTTTTACCCTGCACACACCGAAGCCTCTGCTGGAAATCAAGGGAGTCCGGCCGCTCGATACGATCATCAGTGCTCTTCACCGCAATCATATCCTGGATATTTTCATCGTTACCGGATTCTGCGCCGAGCAGTTTGCGTTTCTGCAGGATCAGCCGGGGATCCGGCTGCTTTACAATCCGCTGTACGCTTCTACGAACAATATAACGTCCCTGTATACAGCGAGGGATCACCTGGAGGAAGCGATGATCCTGGACGGAGATCAGATCATCCGGGATGCGTCAGTACTATCCCCGTTCTTTGATGGTTCCGGCTACGCGGCAGTCCATACCGAACACGATACCAGGGAATGGGTGCTGGATGTTGAGCGGGGAAGGATCTGCGGATGTTCGAGGGACGGGGGCCATGGTGGATGGCAGCTCCGCAGTATTTCACACTGGACGGCGGAAGACGGCAGGAAACTCAAGGCGCACCTGGAAGAGGAAATACGAACAGGACAGCACAATGATCTGTTCTGGGATGATATTCCGCTGTTCCTGCATCCGGAGGACTATGCACTGTCGATCATGCCCATCAGAGCGGATGCGCTCACTGAAATCGATACCCCGGAGGATCTGGAGGCATACCGGAATGGATGAGAAGATCACAAAGGAACTGCACAGGATCCTGCTGGAGGAACTGACAGCTGTACGGGATCTCTGTGACCGGTACGGAATCATATTCTATCTGGACAGCGGTACACTTCTGGGAGCAGTGCGGCATCAGGGTTTCATACCCTGGGATGATGATGCGGATATCTGCATGGATCCTGAGAATTACCGCAGATTTCTTGCGCATGCCCATGAACTTCCGGCGCCGTACTTTGTGCAGAACCGGCATACCGATCCGAAGGCTGGTGTAATCTGGACGAAGATCCGGTGCAGCGGGACAACGGCAGCCCGCCGGGATGTACCGGTATGCGGTGAACATGAAGGAATCTGCCTGGATGTATTTGTTATAAACGGTGCGGCAGAGACAAGGTTTGCGAAGCTGCGGCAGAGAAAGGCGGATTATCTGCTCAGGGCACTGATGTGCAAGGATGTTCAGCGGGCAGCGGGGGAACGGATTCCCGAGCGCGTGGATCAGCTGCAGGCACTCAGCAGGAAAGAGAAGATGCGCCTGGCGGAGAGGGCGGAGAAACAGCTGTTCCAGGATCCTGCGGACAGCCGTTACTGCTACAACATCTTCTATCGACCCGACCACGAAGAGCAGGTCCTAATGCCTTCCTCGGTATACGATCCGGAACAGAGCGTCTTCCGTCCGTTTGAAGGAATTCCTTTCCGGTGTCCGGGAGACTATGAAAGCGTGCTGGAAGGGTATTACGGTGACTGGAGAACACCGCTTCCCCCGGAACAGAGACATGTTCACGGGGAATTGTTCATTGATGTCCATCACGATTACCGGGATGATTATCCGGGGAAGCCGGTGTATATTACGGAACTCATGGATACCGTGAATTATGTGATAGAATAATGCAGAGGCAATCCTATGAAAAAAGTAATCTGTGTTGTAGAAGAGGAAAAAGATCTGAATGAGCTGGTCAAACGGTATCTGGAAAAGGAAGGCTATGAAGTGCGTTCCTACCTGACCTATGACGAGGCTTTTACGCATACCAATGATGATGATGTTCATCTTTGGGTACTGGATATCATGCTTGGCAACAAGAGCGGCTTTGACCTGATCGAGGACATCCGCCAGAACGATCCGGACATTCCTGT
>JAFWJP010000201.1 GCA_017514645.1 Solobacterium sp.
CCATAATGACCGTATCGACCGGAAGTTCAAACTCACTGCCCTCGATCACGACGGGCCGTCTTCTGCCGCTGTCATCCGGTTCTCCCAGTTCCATCCGCACACAGCGGATCGCCCGTACTGCACCGTACTTCGGATCCTTCGGATCATCATATCCCAGGATCTCTGTCGGATTGCAGAGCAGACGGAAGTCGATCCCTTCCTCTTCCGCGTGTTCCACTTCTTCCTTCCGGGCAGGCAGCTCTGCCATTGAACGCCGGTAGACGATATACACCTTCTCCGCTCCGAGGCGCACCGCTGTTCTCGCGGCATCCATCGCAACGTTCCCGCCGCCTACGACCGCAACCTTTCCGCCTTTCCGGACCGGTGTCACCGGATCAGCGAGATACGCTTTCATCAGATTGGAGCGCGTCAGGTACTCATTGGCTGAATAGACGCCGGTCAGGGACTCTCCCGGAATGTTCATGAAGTTTGGCAGACCGGCACCGGAACCGATGAAGACCGCTTCAAAGCCCTGCTCAAACAGTTCATCCACGGTGAGCGTTCTCCCGATGACGACATTCGTCGCAATCCTGACTCCAAGTTCCTTCAACGTACTGACTTCCCGGGCAACGATTGCCTTCGGCAGACGGAACTCCGGAATCCCGTAGACCAGCACGCCTCCGGCCGTATGCAGCGCCTCAAACACCGTGACATCATAGCCTTTCCTGGCCAGATCCCCGGCACAGGTCAGTCCGCTCGGACCGGAACCGACAACCGCGACCCTGTGCCCGTTGTATTTCGGACGGCTGACCGTATGCCCTTCTTCCGCATTGTGCCTGTCCGCGGCATAGCGTTCCAGACGACCGATCGCCACCGGCTCAAACCGCTTTCCCAGCGTACATACCTGTTCACACTGCGATTCCTGCGGACAGACACGTCCGCAGACCGCCGGCAGAGATGACGATGTACTGATGATCTGATACGCCCCTTCAAAATCGCGCTCCTTGATCTTCTGAATGAATTCCGGGATCCGGATATGCACCGGACAACCGGAAACACAGGGTTTTCCCGGGCAGTTCAGACAGCGCTCAGCCTCTAGGACAGCAGTCTCTTCGTCATATCCGAGCGCCACTTCCCTGAAGTTGTGTATTCTTTCCTCCGGCTTCTGCAGAGGCATTTCATATTTCTTCTGCACGATCGCCATCATACACCTCCGAACAGATGACAGGCTTCTTCATAGGCCTTCCGTTCTTCCTTCGCATACATCTGGTTCCGGATCATCGCCTCATCGAAATCCACTTCATAGCCGTTGAAATCCGGCCCGTCCACACAGGCGAACTTCATCACCCGTTTCCCGTCCTGGATCAATGTCAGCCTGCATCCGCCGCACATTCCCGTCCCGTCGATCATGATCGGATTCATCGATACCGTTACAGGTACACCGTACGGCTCCGCTGTCTTCACAACGAACTTCATCATCACCAACGGTCCGATCGCAATCACACAGTCAAAGCGTTCCCCGGCTTCCAGCATCTCCTTCAGCGGTACGGTCACATTGCCCTGTCTCCCGTAACTGCCGTCATCACACATTACAGTCACACCATCACTGCATGCCCGGAATTCTTCCTCCAGGATCACGAGCTCCCTTGTGCGGAATCCGATGATGCTGGTGACCTTCGCTCCTGCGGCATGCAGTGCCTGCGCTACCGGCATCGTGATCGCGCAGCCGACACCTCCGCCGACAACGCATACGTTCTTCAGTCCTTCAATTTCCGTCGGTCTGCCCAGCGGTCCGACGAAATCCTGCAGTTCATCCCCTTCATCCAGTTGATTCAGCCGGAGCGTTGTCGCTCCTACGATCTGGAAGATGATCGTGACTGTCCCTGCTGTGCGGTCCGTGCCGGCAATCGTCAGCGGGATCCGTTCACCGTCTGCG
>JAFWJP010000202.1 GCA_017514645.1 Solobacterium sp.
CGCGGAGGGAAAGAAAATGAAAACTTGGAAAGCACTGCTTGCCGGAATCCTGACAGTCACGATGTTCGGCTGTTCTTCAAAACCAGCGGAAGAACCTGCAGAAACACCGGAAGAATCTGCAGAAACGGCTCCTGAAGAGACACCTGCAGTCACACCTGCAGCGAGTGAGCCTACCTACACAGACGGTCTCTATGAAGGCTATCTCGGTACTGTCATGCCGACAGCCTGGTTTGATTTCACAGTCACCAACGCAAAACTTGCAAAGGAATACGAGGGACATGAAGCACCGGACGGATACGATATTCTGATCGTCGATATGGATCTCAAGAATACGTTCGGTCATTCTGTTCCGATGTTCTACAACGATTTCCAGGCACAGTGGTTTGATGACGCGGATGATGCGTATGCATTCCCCTTCAGTATGAAATTCGGTGGTGAAACGATTGATGAAGACGGTGAATACGCACTCGGCATCAATGAGAACGCAAAGGCTGTCTACGCATTTGAAGTACCTGCCGGCAATAAGGACTTCTCGATCTCCATGCAGGAATACTATGAAGATGAATCCTACGGTGATCTGTTCTTCGTCTACTTTACAGTAAAATAATTCCGGGAAGATCTTCCTTCAGGGGAAGATCTTTTTCTATGCTACAATAACCGGGACAAGAGGACGGATATGAGAAGATACAGTGTCAAGGAAATCGATGAACTGGCAGAGGTGCTGAAGAACGACGGTGTCATCAGTGTACCGACGGATACCGTATACGGTGTCTGTGCCAGAATGGACCATGAAACAGCCCAGGAGAGACTGCGGGAAGTCAAGCAGAGGCCGAAGGATAAGGCGTTCCCGATCATGTGCGCATCCCGCACACAGATCGAAACGGTGGCGGAAGTGGACGAGCGTGCCGGGAAGCTGATTGATGCGCTGATGCCGGGACCGGTGACGCTGATCCTGCGGAAGAAGGCGGAGATTCCGGCGTTTGTGAACGGCGGAATGGATACGCTGGCGGTACGCATGGCACCGGGGGAAGCTGTACGGGAGCTGATCGAGAAGACCGGTGTACCGCTGTATATGACCAGTGCGAACCGTTCCGGCGAAAAGACCTGTACGACCCTGGACGAGATCGAGAATGCCTGCCCGCTGCTGGACGGAATGCTGGAAGGAGAAACACAGTTCGGTGCAGCAAGTACGATCATCGACTGCACCCAGGCAGAAATAAAAATCCTGCGGGAAGGCCCGGCAGGATGGGATGATATCCGGAAAGCGTTACTTCAATAGATCACTGAGACGGCTGAGAGAGAAGCCGTTTCTTTTTTCAGCCAGTCAGCTCTGCGCTGGTAGTAGTCATCGCTGACCAGTCTCCGGTAGGCTTCGTAGAGCGAAGCGACACTGAGTTCTTCCTCGTCAATGGACAGTCCGGAGCAGTTACGCACACAGCAGGCAGCGATCCAGCTGCGCTTCCAGCTTCCGTCATGAATGACGATCTGGGGGATTCCCCGGGCAATACACTCATGATAGGCCAGCAGATTCCCGTCATGGATGATGACCTTGCGGTCTTTCAGCAGTTCCATCTTCAGCGTCCCCGTATAGGCAAGATTGCCGGACTCAGGATATTTCTGCGAGAGATGAACCGTGACGGTATAAGGCGCCCCGAGGAAAGTATCCCGGATGATCCGATTCAGCTTCGATGTACGCATGGATGCGGACGGCAGAATGATACTGATACCGTTGGCTGTATCCTCGGTCGTATCCCGCATGAGTGAACCGCCGACCCTGGTCACATTGAGTTCTTCCGGCAGCGGATCCGTATTCAGCGTTCCGAAAGCGTACAGGGTATCTGCCGCAGCATTCAGATCGGATAAACGCAGGATCTGTTCCAGTCCGTTGTCACTGAGGATCCGGTTCAGTTCCTTCAGGTATTCCGGACGGCTGCTGTGCTTGCGGTACATGGCACCGCAGACAAAGGTACGGTAGGGTACACCTTGTTTGCGGGCACATACAGACGTACTGATCCGTCCGAAATCGATGATCAGGTCCGGCGCGAACGTTTCGATCACGTTGTTCAGAACACCGATGTCCTTCTGCAGAAAGGATCTGCGGGAATACCCACTGCTGAAGAGATCTTCCTCATAGCTTCTGCCCGGTTTTCCTTCGCGGTAGAAAAACCCGTTCTGCTGTACAGCATTGTACAGTTTGACTTTATAGCGGCGATTCTCACTTCCGTAGACCGCACAGACATCGTTCGGTGATACAGCTTCCAGCATTGTCCGGAGCGGCTGGGAAAACCAGTTGTCATGATGCAGAGGATAGCCTTCAACAAACAGAATTCTCATAGTTTTAGTATAGCGTTTTTGTTGCAAAGACTCCATCTTTCCTCTAACATAGTTTAGAGAAACAAGGAGAAAAACGATCATGCTGGAAGTATTGAATCATCCTTTGATTACGCACAAACTGACACTCATGAGACGCAAGGAATGCAACACCAAGGATTTCCGCGAAAACCTGGACGAAATCGCGGAACTCATGGCGTATGAAGTATGCCGGGATCTGCCGGTAAGAGCCGTGGACATTGAAACACCGATGTCTCCGACGACTGGATTCGAACTCGACAAGGAAGTTGTGATCATTCCGATCCTGCGGGCAGGAATCGGACTGCTGAACGGGATCCGCCGTCTCGTTCCGACCGCCAAAGTAGGCTTCATCGGAATGTACCGTGATGAAGAAACACTGGAACCGCACGAGTACTTTGCCAAGTTCCCGAAGAATCTGGACCAGTCCGTGGTCATGGTCGTCGACCCGATGCTGGCAACCGGCGGCAGTGCCATCGATGCCATCAATATGATCAAGGAACGCGGCGCAAAGACGATCAAGCTGATCTGTCTGGTCGGTGCACCGGAAGGTGTCAAGGCTATGCAGAAGGCTCATCCAGACGTGGATATCTATCTGGCTGCGCTGGATGACCATCTGAATGAGATCGGCTACATCGTACCGGGTCTGGGAGATGCCGGAGACCGTATCTTCGGAACAAAGTAAGTGACATTGATGCAGTTTCTGCTCCGGGCGGGAATCTATACTCTCTGCTTCGGAGCCTCGTTCTATGCATTGAGTGCACTGGATCTGGAAAAAGCCCTGCGGAAGAATCACGTCTATCAGGCCCGTCTGCTGTACGTCCTGCTGGCGATGGCCCTGGGCTGGCTTTCCGGTTCCTTTGTCATCAGTTTTATCTATCGTATCTGAGAGCCTCCGGGCTCTTTTACTTTTCTAAAGGAACTATGGTATAAATACATCGTAACAGGAGAAACTATGAAGAAACTATTGCTTGTGCTGGCGCTGTTCTTCTGCGGATGCAGTGCCGGAACGAACAACGTACAGGATACCGTGAACAGTACGGAGGAAGGCATCAATACGGAAGAAGAAACGATCGTCCTGAACGAACTGACGTATTTCAATACCCTGGTGATGCTGCTGGCGTTTCCGGCGCAGTACGAAGGATATGAAGTCACGATGTTCGGACAGATCGACAAGATCCATTACCATGAGAATGATGGTTTTTTCCTGGGCAGGACAGTTGTCACATGCTGTCTGGAGGACGCAGAGTTCATGGGTCTGGTCTGTCTGAATGAGGATGCAGGAACCTATGCACAGGGGGACTGGGTCGTTGTACAGGGTACGTTCCACTACACTGATGACAATGTACGGGAACTGATCGACACCACGATCACCAGGGCAGATTCACCGAAAGAAGTTTATATTTATCCGTCGTAAATTTATGCTTGCATAATTGAAACGGATGGGGTATATTACTTGTGCACGCCTTAATAGCTCAGTCGGCAGAGCGAGCGGCTGTTAACCGCTAGGTCACAGGTTCGAGCCCTGTTTAAGGCGCCATCACAAAAAAACCGGTCAGTTGATTCTGATCGGTTTTTTGTCATCC
>JAFWJP010000203.1 GCA_017514645.1 Solobacterium sp.
GATCAAGATGGTCGTGATCAACGACAAGGCAGAACTTCTGTATACCTGGTATCAGGCCAATGACGGTAATCCTGTGACCCTGGTCAGAGAAAAACTGGCGGAACTGTACCGGGATCATCCCGGACTGGAAATCGCCAGCGTGACAACGACAGGCTACGGGGAAGAACTGATCAAAAGCGCGTTCCACGGTGACTACGGTGTAGTAGAGACCGTCGCGCATTTTACAGCTGCCAAGCACTTTATGCCGGATGTGGATTTCATCATCGACATCGGCGGTCAGGATATGAAATGCTTCAAGATCGAAGACAATGCGATCTCCAACATCTTTCTGAATGAAGCCTGTTCCAGCGGCTGCGGAAGCTTCCTGCAGACCTTTGCCAGGGCTCTGGGCTATACGGTCGAGGATTTCGCAAAGCTCGGTCTGTTTGCCGGACGCCCGGTGGATCTCGGCTCCCGCTGTACGGTATTCATGAACTCCCAGGTCAAGCAGGCCCAGAAGGACGGTGCTACGATCGAGGACATCAGTGCCGGTCTTTCCATCTCGGTCGTCAAGAATGCGCTCTACAAGGTCATCCGCTGTGCATCGCCGGAAGAGCTCGGCAGACGGATCGTTGTACAGGGCGGTACCTTCTACAACGAAGCGGTCCTGCGCGCCTTTGAGAAGGAAATGGGCGTGGAAGTCATCCGTCCGGACATCGCCGGACTCATGGGTGCCTACGGTGCAGCCCTGTACGGCAGATCAAAGACACAGGCCTGCCACAGGAGCTCGGTCCTCAATGAAGAGGAGATCGCCGGGTTCAGCCAGAAGGTGACCTCGTTCCAGTGTCAGGGATGCGGGAATCACTGCATGCTGACGGTGAATACATTCCAGGACGGGAAACGGCTGATCTCGGGCAACCGCTGTGATCATCCGATCACCGGCAAGAGCAGTGATGATTCCCTGAACCTGTATGCCTATAAACTGAAGCTTCTGGGAGACTATGCCTCCAGGGAAGGAAACGGTACCCGGGGAACGATCGGGATCCCGATGGTCCTGAACATGTATGAACTTCTGCCGTTCTGGTATACCATGTTCCGCATGCTCGGATTCAAGGTCAAGGTTTCCCCGTTCTCGACCAGGAAGATGTACCAGGAAGGACAGGGAACGATTCCGAGCGATACTGCCTGCTATCCGGCAAAACTGTCGCACGGACACATTCACTGGCTCAGCAAGGCCGGAGTGGACGCGATCTTCTATCCCTGCATGAGCTATAACTTCGATGAAGAACTCGGGGACAACCATTACAACTGTCCTATTGTTGCCTATTATCCGGAAGTGCTGGAGGACAACTGCGGCGAACTGGAAGGCATACCGTTCATCGATGAATTCGTTGATATCTCGAACCGGAAAGAGTTCACAAAACGCTTCCCGGCCGTCATCCGGAAATACTTCCCCGATCTTAAGGCAAAGGAGATCGACCAGGCGATCCATGCGGCTTATTCGGAATATGCCATTCACATGCAGGATCTGCGTACCAAGGGTCACGAGATCATTGAGAATGCCCGGAAACAGGGAAAACACATCATTGTCCTTGCCGGCAGACCGTACCATATCGATCCGGAGGTCAACCACGGGATCGACAAACTGATCGTACGTCTCGGCTGTGCAGTGATCACCGAAGACAGTCTGAGCTGGCTCGTACCGAAGTTTGAGACTGCCGTCCTGAACCAGTGGACCTACCACAGCCGTCTGTATGCAGCCGCGAAGTACTGTACGGAACAGGAAGATATGGACCTGGTGCAGCTGGTATCGTTCGGCTGCGGTCTGGACGCGATCACCACGGATGAAACACGGGAGATCCTGCAGAGGGGTGGAAAGCTCTACACGCAGCTCAAGATCGATGAGATCACCAACCTCGGTACAATCAATATCCGTCTCAGAAGTCTGCTTGCGGCAGTAGAGGAGCGGAAGGAGAAGCGGTCATGGCGTATCTGACACCGAATTTCACCAAGGACA
>JAFWJP010000204.1 GCA_017514645.1 Solobacterium sp.
AATGAATCCATGATCACAGAGGGTGGGTCCATGGTCTGGATGAGCCCGAATATGCAGATGGAAACAACAGGTTCCGGCGGACTGGGAAGACTGTTTGCCGGGGAGAAGATCTTCCAGAATATCTATACAGCCAGAGGCGGCCGCGGTCTGATCGCCTTCGGTTCCAGTTTTCCGGGAAGAATTGCCGAAGTGGATTTATCCGAAAAGGACTGGATCTTCCAGAAGAGTGCTTTCCTGGCAGCAGAACCGAGTGTCGAACTCTCCATTGAATTCCGCAAGAAAATGGGTACCGGTTTTTTCGGCGGAGAAGGATTCATCATGCAGCGGCTGAGCGGTAAAGGAATCGCATTTGTGGAGATCGACGGAGACCTGAAGGAGATCGAACTGGAACGCGGAGAACAGCTGGTTGTGGATACCGGATATGTTGCAGGCTATGAAGCAACCGTACGGATGGAGATCATGCAGGTCAAGGGAGTGAAGAACGTGTTGTTCGGCGGTGAAGGACTTTTCAATACCGTTCTTACCGGACCGGGAACGGTCTGGCTGCAGACGATGCCGGTTTCTTCGGTCGCCGGGGCGATCCTGCCGTATATCCCGACCAAGAGCGGAAACTGAGACAGTGGAAACACTGTCTTTTTTCATACGGTTTTCACCCGATACCAAATACAGGTCATGCTATAATCAAGCCAGGAAAGAGAGAACAATCATATGATCAGAACCAATGTCGTAAAACTGACAGTTTTACCTGCCTTTGCGTACCGTGAAAAGCGTAAGGACGGCGGATCCAGTGTTGTTATTCTCCGCAAGGGTGCTTCTCAGCCGGGAATCGCAGGTGTGGACAAGCGCACCGGGAAAGCGATACCGACAGCCAACACCAACAACGGGCTTTATCCTGCGGAAGCGTTCGAAGAAGCGCTGAAACTGACGTACGGAATGCCTTACCGCAAGCAGAAGAGCGTAAAGATTGCGGATGACATGTTTACGGAGGTCAAAGAAGAGATTCCCGAAGCAGAAGATGTCGTGGTGGACAGTGCAGATTATCAGAGGATCGTGGATCACTATACCGACAAGGACGGACGCCTGTCCTATGATCTCATCAACAAGGAACTGATCCGCTTTGCGCATTCATCCAGCATTGTACGCGGAATGATCGAAGACAGAAAATCAGCCGCAAAGATCCGTGACTATATCGTTGCGAACAAGTTCCGCAACATTGCGGGCAATGATGATCTTACCAATGGTCAGATTGATAAGATCGTGGAACTGCTGGACGAAGTCAGTCCGAAGGGTGTCTTCAAGGAACTGAACGCGGAGATCAGGAAACTCCTCAAAGGAACAAAGAAGGCATAAAGCAAAAATGCGGGTCAACCGCATTTTTATTCTGTTTCACAGCTGATGACAATTCCTCTGCGTTCCATATAGTAACTGCAGAGTCCTCGTGCCGGGTAGATCCGGATGTCTGCCTGCGGGTATTCCTTCAGAACAAGTTCCTTGAGCTGCTCTGCACCTGTTTCATTTTCTACATGGGTAATCACAGCACGTTTCCCGTTGAAGCCGGCTTTGGTGATCTCCCGAACCAGCATATGGAGCGCTTTGCGTTCTCCGCGTGCTTTTCCGGTAACGCTGATCTTTCCTTCAGGTGAGGCGGTACCGATCACCGCAATGTTCAGAATGTTCATCGCAGCTGCTACGGTCTTGTTCACCCGGCCGTTCTGGCTGAGATTATGGACAGAGAAGAAAGAGAAGAACAGTCTGGATCTGCTGAGATAATCCCTGACCTGGGCATCAATAGTCTC
The DNA here is from genome assembly GCA_017514645.1 of Solobacterium sp. Taxonomy (GTDB): domain Bacteria; phylum Bacillota_I; class Bacilli_A; order Erysipelotrichales; family Erysipelotrichaceae; genus Bulleidia. The sequence goes on from JAFWJP010000204.1 coordinate 1,797, forward strand.
AAAATCAGCTCCATCGTTGACCAGTTCCGCTGTTTTCAGCAGAACAAGCACTTCCTCACCGCCGGTGGACAAGGAATCGATAACGGAGATCTTTGCGTCAGGGTGTGTCTCCTGGTAGATGGAAGCTGCGCTCAGAGCGCTGCTGTAGGAACCGGACAATGCGCTGGTAACGGTCATGACGAGGATCTCGTCAGCTCCGTCAAAGGCGTCCAGCCATGCGTCCACGGATGGACAGGATGTATAGGAACGGTCTTTGTACTGGGCGAGATAATCCAGCAGTTCGCTGATGTTCAGCGAAGGATCATCTCTGAAACTGCGTTCATCGGTATAGATGTTCAGCGGGACGGTCGTGAAATCCGGGCAGTCCAGCGTATACAGATCACAGGATGAATCCGCAACAATCCTCATGAATAGCACCTCCTGCAATATCATTGCAATTGTATGCAGAGAAACTCTATGATAAAATGAGCAGAACAGCGAAAACTGTAACAATTCAAACAGAAAGGCTGCTTGTGTAACAATTATGAAGATTAAGACAGAGCTGAACAGCAGAACACTGGCTACGCGTACAGCAATCGGCAATGCGATTCTGGACGAACTTGAACAAAGGGAATTCACCAAGATCAAAGTATCGGATGTGATCCGGATTGCCGGTGTATCCAGAATGTCCTTCTACCGGTACTACGAGAATCTTTATGATGCTTTGTGTGATTATCTGAACATCATCGTGACGGGATATATGATCGAAGGCGGCGAAGTGGATGATCCTACAGTGTATATGAAACTGGATCATATTGAATTCTCCCTGAATTATTTTGACCGATATTCCCGCTACTTCCTGGTGCTGAACCGGCATGGTCTGTATACCGTACTCATTGATGCCGTCAATGAATACATGATGAAGAATATTCTGCCGCAGACAAAACTGCATATGTATGAAATGTATGCTTATGCCGGCGGACTGCTGAATTCGTTCCTGAAATGGGAAGAGGGCGGCAAGAGGGAAAGCGCGCACAGTGTAGCGCTGATGATCTACCGGCTCTATAACCATAAGGATTATGCAGAAGAAGTGGAGTGATCCGCTTTTTTTGTGTTTTTCCTCTTCTACAGAGCATTACATCTCCGATGTCAGACCGGTGGAAAGCATTTCCGGGAGGCCCGATGACAGTATCCGGCGAATCAAGTACAATGGAGACAGAAAGCGGAATCTCCTGAAACCGAAGGACTGTTTCCATGAAGGAAGTCCGGAAGAAAGGACATGCGGAAGATCGCTGAATAAGAGACACAGACCGCTGAATGCGGTCTTTTCGGAACAATTCGGAGGGAAAATATGTACAGTATCATCGAACAGAACAGGATCCGGGATCATATGCTCAGGGAGCGGCTGGACACTGTGCTTCCTGCAGTTATGGAGGAGACAGATACACCGTTCTGGCTGATCCTCTGCCGGGAATACAATGAAGATCTGGTCTTTCCTTTCATCACGCCATCACTGTATCCTACAGCGAGGAGACTGACGATCCTGGTGTTTGCGGATTACGGAAGGGAACGGATCAGCCTGAGCATGCCGGATGATGCGCTGGATCAGTATTACCGGAATGACTGGAACCGGAAGAATGAAACACAGATACAGGCGCTGGAGCGGGTGATCAGAACGTATGATCCGGGGAAGATCGCTGTGAATATCTCGGAGGATTATGCCTATACAGGAGGATTATCCGCAGGCTTGCTGAAAATGCTGGAAAGGGAACTTCCCCAGGAGATTACGGAACGCTTTGTGAGCAGTGATACGGCCGGAATACGGCTGCTCGAGACCCGGACCGACAGCGAACTCCGATACTGGCCGGAGGTCATGAAGGAAGCTTTGGAGATCATCGGATCTGCGTTCAGCGATGAAATGATCATCCCGGGTGTAACGACCTGCCGGGATGTTATGGATTACATGACAGAGCAGGTGAACAGACGTGGTATTTCCTGCTGGTTTCCGCCGGACATCGATCTGCAGAATGAAAACGGCAGGCAGGGCGAAGATACGGTCATCCAGCGGGGAGACCTTCTGCACTGTGACTTTGGAATCACATATCTTGGTCTGTGTACGGATACTCAGCGACTGTGCTATGTAAGAAAAACCCCCGGTGAAGAGCTGCCGGGGGAACTGGCTGCGGCAATGATCCGCAACAACCGCTTCCAGGATATTGTCCGTTCACAGATGCAGGACGGATGCACCGGCAATGAGGTCTTCCTGGAAAGCGTCAGAAAAGCCCGTGAAGAGGGAATCCGGCCGATGCTGTATTCCCATCCGCTGGGATTGTTCGGGCATGGCTGCGGACCCACGATCGGCCTTTGGAATGATCAGGGCCCGGTCTATCCATCCGGTGAAAACAGGATCCATGACCGTACCGGCTATGCGCTGGAACTCAGTACGATCGAATACCTGGATATGTATAAACGTGATACATACATCTTCACGGAAGAATCTGTCGTTCATGTGAACGGGAATACGGATTTCCTCATCGAAGGAAGAGACAGGATCAAGGTGATCGGATAATCCGGCACATGAATGCAAAGATACGGATCATCAGGATATCAGCAACCGAAAAAACGACCGCAGTCAGTTGATCTGCGGTCATTTATTGTCCATACGGTAGGGCAGGATGATCTTTGCAGTGCTTCTTCGAGCTTCAACGGAATCATGCTCAATGTGCAGGACAAGCTGTACAAACGGTGAAGCGATTCCGGCATCACGATTCCGTTCCAGCCGGGCTTTCAGTGTTTCTGCGGGGGTTCCTTCCAGGTAGACGGGGATATCGATTCCTTCCAGGAACGAACTGTTCCCATGTGTCCATTCCAGAATCAGAACCTGCGTTTCCCGGAAGGAAACGGGTTCATAGGATAAGGCCTCCCGCGTTCTTCCCATCCGGCGCAGATCAATCGTATCTGCACCTTCATGGAAACGCCGGAGGATGGTATTGAGTTCATGGTAATTGACTTCCTGCTGCGTGCCGAGATAAACCCGGAGACCGTTTTCTCCCTGTTCCCGGAAGATGCGTTCCCGCTCAGCATCGTTATCTTCGGGGATCCGGTGCGGGTAGTTGTCACCGGAGAGAACATAGGCAGGAATGCCTTGATCCTGAAGGAGGGATGCCAGGGTTACAGCAATTGATGTCTTGCCTGTACCGGAACTGCCGTACAGAGAAACAACGGTACGTTTCCGTCCGGAGTTTTTCAGTTCATCCATGACCAAAGGAAGCAGGTACTCTGCTTTGCGGATGACCGCATCATTGATTATTGTGACAGCGCCGGGCATATCGCCGGCGGGCAGGATCATTCCGCTGTGTATTCTACGATTCATACATTCATTATAGCGTGTTGACAACACTATGAATCAAGTCTGGCTTTTTCCCGGACCGTGGTATGCTGTAAATGCAGGAGATAATGGATATGAGGGTCATCGGAATTGATACAGGAACGACTACGATCAGCGGTGTGCTGGTGGAAGACGGGCGGCTGACCGACAGTGTGACATTGAAGAACGACACGAAAAAGGAATCTGACGGATACCGTCTGCAGGATGCGGACCGCATTCTGGAACACTGTATTTCGGTTCTGAAACGTCTTCATGCAGAGAAAGCAGACGGTATTGCCCTGACCGGTCAGATGCACGGAATCGTATATACAGATGCAGAAGGGCATGCCTGCAGCGATGCAGTATCCTGGCAGGATGAACGGGGAAACCGTCTCTACCGGGATCAGATGACCTACAGTGCATATATGAGCAGGTTTACCGGATATCCGGCAGCGAGCGGATACGGAATGGTCACCTTGTTCCATGATACGGTCAACGGACAGATCCCGGCAGGTGCTGTATCGTTCTGTACGATTCCGGACTACATTGCGATGCGCTTATGTCAGCGGAAGAAGCCCCTCATCCATACTTCCATGGCCCAGAGTCTTGGGCTCTATGATCAAAGGACAAAAGGTTTTGACCTGCAGGCTGCGGATATCCTGGGACTGAACAAACAGTATCTGCCGGCTGTTACAGATACGGTCTGCATTCTGGGCACCTATCAAGGCAGCATTCCTGTGCTGTGTGCGCTCGGTGATAACCAGGCAAGCGTATACGGTGCGTGCGCGGGCAGGTCAAGACTGTTGGTGAATATCGGTACCGGAAGCCAGATCTCTCTCATATGCGATACATACCGGAAGGTTGACGGACTGGATACACGGCCGTACGTTGACGGTCAGTATCTTCTCAGCGGCAGCAGTCTCTGCGGAGGCAGCGCCTATGATGTACTTGCGAGGCTTGTTGCGGATACGCTGCAGTATTTCGGACATGAAGTACCGGAAGATCTGCTGCAGAGGCTGGATACTGCAGCCATGAATGCCGCAGAAGGATCCGGGCTGATCGTCGATACAAGATTCCTCGGAACCAGAATACAGCCGGAACTCACCGGCAGGATCACCGGAATCAACACCGCAAACATGACGCTGGGAGCGCTGGCATATGCCTTTGCGGACGGCGTCGTCAAGGAACTGTATGATTTCTATGAACTGATGCCGGATAAAGAGGAAGCTGGAGAAATATCCGTTTCCGGAAACGCTGTCCGGAACAGCGAACTGTACAGAATGATCATCCGGAAATACTTTCCTGACCGTATCATCCATACTTCGAAGATCCGTGAAGAAGCCGCGTACGGTGCAGCGAGGTATGCAGCGGACAGGGTCCTGATCTGAAAAAAGCGAGCAGGTTTGACAGCTGTTTCCGCTAAGACCCGGAATCCCGGACGATCATTGACCTGAACAATCCGCCGGAGACGATTCCTGTGGGAGAGATAACATTCAAGACGGCGACCGGCAGATATGTCTGTTCGGTCTGCGGCTATGTCTATGATCCGGCGGAACACGATGGTGCTGCGTTTGAGAACCTTCCGGAAGACTGGAAATGCCCGAGATGCCGGCAGGGTAAAGAAAAGTTCAACAGAGCGTAAACAAAGGATGCACTTCACATGATGCAGTTCTTTTTTTATCCGCAGTTTCCGGTGATCAATGCTGATTATTCCGGATTCCGGTATTCTGTTGTATGATGCTGTAGAGGATTGTCCTCAACTGTAGCTTATGAACAGACCTTCTTACGTTCCCGTATTCAGCGTGATCGTTCCCGTTTACAACGTTGAACCATATCTGAAACGGTGTCTGGACAGTATTCTGTGCCAGACTTTTTCTGATTTTGAACTGATTCTGGTGGATGACGGAAGTACGGACAGGAGCGGGGAAATCTGTGATGCCTATGCGGAACAGAATGAACGGATCCGGGTAATCCATCAGGAAAACAAAGGACTTTCTGCTGCACGCAATACCGGGCTGGATCACGCACAGGGTACGTTTGTATATTTTGTGGACAGTGATGATTACCTGCGTGAGAATCTCCTGGAACGTGTTTTTGAGAGTTTCGGTGAAGATACTGATCTTGTGACGTTCAACTGTCTCCATATCGATATCGATGGTGAGGAACATTGCTGGGAACGGGAAACAGGGACGTTCCGGTTTCCGAAGGCAGAAGACCGGTTTGACTTTATTCTCTATCATTTGTTTGAGGCATCGGTGAAGTGGGAGGTCTGGGCTTCCGCGTACCGGCGTGAGCGGATCGAACAGTATCATCTTCGCTTTTTTGACAATGCACTGATCTTTGCGGAGGACCAGTACTTTTCTGTGTGTTTCTATGCACACGCACAGGAAGTCGTCAGTATTCCGGACGTGCTGTATGTTTATGAAATGCATGCAGGGTCTCTTTCCATGACTCCTGCCCCGGGTCATCTGATGATCGGAAAAATGAGCCGCTGCGCGCATGAGATCTATCATTATCTGCTGCAGTTTGAGGACTGCAGATACCTGACGGATCACTTCCCGCTGCTCTATCTTGCGGTCATCCGCAACGAAGTCGGAAGAGTGGCTGACCGGCTGCGGGTACTGCCGTTTGAAAAGGTAAAGAGAGAGTTCATGGATTATGACGACAGAGCGTTTTTCATGGAACAGACAGAACATTTGCTGCACTACGCAAGGCAAATGCATCTGGTACGCGGACACCGCTATGCAACGCTGAAAACGCTGAATCTGATCCGGTTGATCCGAGGCGGCTCTTACAGCTCTTTCCTGATCGTGGAAAGTGTGCTTGATGGAACACGGAGAATTGTGCGGACACTGCGGGGAAGCTGGAATGAATGACCTGATTTCTGCTGCGCGCTGCAGCAATGACACAAAGAAAAGGGATAGGATCACTGCATGAGTCAGATCAATAAAACAACCTATTACACGCTGATCAGTCCGGAACACCGTTTGTGTGATCTGAAACTGAAAGAAGTAATCACGTACCGGGAACTGATTGTCCTGTTTGCCTCAAAGGAATTGAGAACCCGTTACAAACAGACGATTCTTGGACCGCTGTGGCTGATCATTGCCCCATTGATGACCAGCATTATGCACATGATTGTTTTCGGTACGATTGCAGGAATCGGTACGGAAGGGATGCCGAAAATTCTGTTCTATCTTGCCGGGAACAGTCTATGGGAGTTCTTTTCCGGTGTATTTACACGCTGTACACAGACATTCAGCGGAAATGCGCACCTGTTCGGGAAGGTGTATTTTCCCCGCCTGACGGTACCGTTTTCCTATATTCTGCTTTCATCATTCGAGTTTTCTGTACAGTTTCTGATCATCATTGCGCTGTGTTTCTGGTTTTCTCTGCATGGGTTCTCCTTTCCGTATGCCGGATGGCTTCTGATTCCGCTGCTGCTGATCTGGCTGGGCCTTCTGGCAATGGGGCTGGGAATCATTGTAGCAAGTCTGACGACAAAGTACCGTGATCTGAATGTTCTGGTCCGTTTTGGCGTTCAGCTGTGGATGTATGCTACACCGATCGTTTATCCGCTTTCCGTACTGAAGGAAAACAGTCTGCGCAGCTGGGTTCTGATCAACCCGGTTACAGCACCTGCAGAACTGTTCCGGATGTGGGTGCTCGGGGTCGGCAGTATTTCTGCCAGCAGTGTTGTTGTATCATTGACGCTTACAGTCATCAGTATTCTGGCAGGAATGATGATCTTCAACCGGATCGAGCGCAGTTTCATGGATACGATCTAGGAGGGTGTATGGATAGGCAGATCATGATCAATGCTGAACATTTGAAGAAACGGTACCGTCTTGGAGAAATCGGCAGTACAACGCTTCAGCACGAGCTTCAGTCCTGGTGGGCGGAAAAACGCGGCAGGGAAGATCCGAACCAGAAGATCGGAAATGACCGCACAGGCACTTTCTATGCCCTGGATGATGTTTCTTTTCAGGTGCACAGAGGAGAAACGGTCGGCTTGATCGGAGCCAACGGTGCCGGAAAAAGCACGCTTCTGAAAATTCTGTGCAGGATCACGGCACCTACAGAAGGAAGGGCTGAACTGTACGGCCGTATTACTTCCATGCTGGAAATCGGTACCGGGTTTCATGGAGAGATGACCGGGAGGGAGAACATATTCATGAACGGGGCGATCCTGGGAATGAAACGATCGGAGATCAACGACAGGCTGGAAGAAATCATCGAGTTTTCTGAAGTCCGGGATTTCATAGATACACCGGTCAAGCGCTATTCCAGCGGAATGTATACCAAACTCGGTTTTTCTGTTGCGGCGCATCTTGACAGTGAAATCATGATCATGGATGAAGTTCTGGCAGTCGGGGATGCAGCATTCCAGAACAAATGCATCGCAAGAATGCGTACAGCTGCTGCAGAAGAAGGAAGAACAGTTCTTTATGTCAGTCACAACATGAACCAGATCAGACAGCTGTGCAGACGCTGTATCGTTCTCGGTCACGGCACGCTGATCTACGACGGGGATACAGAACACGCCATAGAGCATTACCTTGGACAATATCGTTCTGACAAACCACGCAAACAGTATTCACCGGTTCGCCCCGTTTGGCTGGAAGATCACAGTATGCGTGTTCAGTATGCAGATTATCCGCTGAAGGACAATGTATTCTTCTACGGGGATGAATCTGTAAGAGTCAGAATCGGCTTTGATGTATATGCGGATATCCGGAATCTTTGTCTGAGGGTGGAAATCCGGAGTGCCAATGAATCAAGAATCGGGACCTATTTCTTCTATGATCTCTGTAATTGCCTGGCCGGTGAAAGCAAAGAAATAACAGTGGAGTGGAGTCTTTCCGCATATACTGATGGTACGTTCTTTGCGGGTTATACGTTCTTTACGCGAAGTGAGAACGGTGTGAATCATAACCTTGACTATGTAGAAGGTTTGACATTCCTGCATGCTGAAAGTACACCATCAAAAAAACTGGCGTGGGAATCAAACTGGGGTTTCCTGGAACTGAGCGGAGGCAGAGTAATTGATTTGAGAACGGTGGAAAAGCATGGAGCAGAATGACAAAGTATCATTGATAACACCGGTCTATCAGTCGGAAAGTGTGCTTCCACGGTTTCTGCGGTGTGTCCGGAAACAGAGATACAGAAATCTGGAAGTGATTCTGGTGGATGATGGATCTGCGGACTGGAGTGCAGAACTGTGTGATCAGGCTGCATCAGTAGATCCACGTATTCGGGTACTGCATAAAGATCACGGAGGTGTGGCAAAGGCACGGAATGCAGCTCTGGATATCTGTACCGGCAGATACATTATGTTTGCCGATGCAGATGACCTTTTCTGTGCGCAGTATGTGGAGCGCCTGGTGGATGCAGTAAAGACATCGGACTGCCGTATCGCTGCATGTCCGGCCTTTGATACGCATGACACCGGTCTCGAATCCTATGAGTGTACGGAACAGGGTGAAATCCGTTTTGTAGAATGGGGAGAAGAAAACTATCTTTTACGGGAATCGCACAGGGTGATCTGGGGTACAGTATTTGAACGCAGTGTGCTGAAAGACCTGCGCTTTGATGAACGGTATACGATCAGTACGGATACACTGTTCTTCGTGCAGGCATTTGCCCGGGAGGGCAGATACGCATTTCTTCCTGAACCACTGTATTGCTATATCATGTATGAACAATCGCTGTCACACCGGAAATATGACCGTATCAAGTATGATGATCTTCTGATCTGGTGCAGTATCGTCCGCATGATGCCGGAAGGCAGTGAAAGCTACCGGACATCTTTGATGCTTCTTATCAGCAAGTATAAAGAAATGGTCAGAGCGCTGAAGAACGGTGAAGATCCGGAACTGTTCAGTACCGTTTTGCAGGATCTGAAGACGTTGAGGAAAGAACCTCTTCTTGATGAACGATCCGTATTCGCACTGAAGGCCCGGTTCTTCTGCCGTTTCCCGGAGTTTTATGCTGCTCTTGCGGACCTCTGGAGGAAGCTATGAAGAGAATCCTGGTCTTCGGCATGACCGAATATGCCGGCGGAGTGGAATCGTTCCTGATGAATTATTACCGGAAGATGAACGGAAAACGTCTGCGTTTTGATTTCCTGACCAATACTTTGAAAAAGACCGCCTATGAACAGGAGATCCTCGCAGCGGGAAGCAGGATCTATCATATTCCTGCCCGCAGCAGATCACCGTTCCGTTACCACAAGGCACTGACAGCGTTTTTCCGTGATCATGCAAAGGAATACGATGGGATATGGGTGAATGTCTGTTCTCTGGCAAATATCGACTATCTCATTCTGGCAAAGAAATACGGAATCCCCGGACGTATCATCCACAGTCACAGTACCAGGAATCTTGATGGTGTGCTGCGGGGACTTCTGCACCAATACAACCGGAAACGCATCCGGAACTGTGCAACGGATTTCTGGGCATGTTCTGAATCTGCGGCAGAGTGGTTTTACGAGGAAAAGGTGCTGCCGTATGCTAAGATCATTCCCAATGCCATAGATCCGGAGAAACTGGCCTATGATGAAGAGAAAAGAAACAGCGTACGCCGGGCGTACGGTCTTGCGGATTCTTTTGTGATCGGAACGATCGGGCGTCTGAGTCCGGAAAAGAACCAGATCTTCCTTCTGGATGTCCTGGAATATCTTCTTCCGGATGTTCCTGACGCGAAACTGGTTCTGGTCGGTGAAGGCCCGGAAGAAATATCTCTGCGTAAAATGATCAGCGAACGCGGTCTTGGATCAGATGTGATCCTTGCCGGAAGGCAGGATGATATCCGCGGCTGGCTGAGCGCATTCGATGTCTTTGTCCTTCCCTCGTCCTCGGAAGGATTGAGTCTCGCAGGACTGGAAGCACAGGCCAACGGACTTCCCTGTTTGTTTTCCGCAGACGGGATCCCGGAGAACAATGCCGTGAATTCCAACACAGCGTTTCTGCACACCGGTGACCTTACTAGATGGGTGTATACTCTGAAACAGTTGAGAAACATGCCGCAGTGCGGCAGGATTTCTTCTGATGGCATCGGAGAACGGTTCGCCGCAGAGAATCTCGATCTTGGACAGGAAACCGACCTGCTGGAGGAATATCTGTATGACCGTCTGTAAATATCAGATCGTGGAAAACGAATACCAGGCGCATGCCGGATCCAAAGCAGTACAGGATATACGCATGATTGCCGAAGCGCTCGGTTTCCGGCCGCTGAACCTGACACCTTCCTTTCTTCCGGACC
>JAFWJP010000205.1 GCA_017514645.1 Solobacterium sp.
AACGGATCAGTAACTGTGTCATTTCTGTCATTATACTGCAAACAGAAAGAAAAGGTCCTGCTGATCAGGACCTTGAGCATTATGCTTCTACGATTTCGGCACGGACACCGTCATGTTCCGTAAGGCGTACCTTCAGTGCATGTACGACATCCTTCGGTGCATCGAGCGCGACACTGATCAGGGACAGGTTCTTAGCCCGGTAGGGAATTCCCATACGCCCGATGATGTAGGAACTGTATTCATGCAGGGTTTCGTTCAGTGCACGGACGGAATCCGGGTTTTCGACGATGATCGCGACAACAGCGAGTGTGTTTTCCATAATGTTTCCTCCTGTGTGATAACTATATCATGAATTACTGAACCTGGTGCTCTACGTTGTATTTATGTTCTTCCTTGATTTCCGCGAGCAGTTCCGGATTCTGGATGAGATCGATGGCAGTCCAGACAAGTGCCTTGGCACCGAGAATGATGGAATCCATGCCTTTCTGTGAACAGGAAGCTTCCACCATCCCCTGGGAGTGTGCAGGTACTTCGATATCCGTAATGCTCAGCATCGGCTGAATGACCGGAACGACCTGGGATACATTGCCGACATCGCTGGAACCAGGCTGTACATCCCATGTCTGGGGCTCAGAGTCGTAACCGAGTTCCTTGAGGTTCTTAGCCCATACCTGGTCGAATTTCGGAGAGAGAACCATGTTGTCCACAAAGTTCTGGTACAGTTTCATACTGCCTTTGGTACCGGTCTGCAGGGCTGCGCCTTCCACGATCTTTTCAACTTTGCTGTAGATGTCCTCTACGGTGCTCTTGGCTGCTGCGCGCAGGAAGTACTTGGACTTGGTGTATTCCGGAATGACGTTCGGTGCAGTACCGCCGTCGGTGATGATGCCGTGGATCCGGACATCCGGTGTTACCTGCTGACGCAGAACGCTGATGGCGTTGTATACCAGGATCTGGGCGTCGAGGGCATTCCGTCCCAGATGCGGTACGGCTGCTGCGTGTGCAGGTTTTCCCCAGAATTCAATATCGACAGGAGCGTTGGCCAGGTTCCGGCTGGAAAGAGTGTTCACCGGTGAGCTTCCGGGGTGGACACACAGCGATGCGTCCACATCATTGAAGTAACCGTCACGGACGAAGCTTCCTTTTGCGCTTCCTTCCTCCCCGCCTTCTTCACCCGGTGTACCGTACAGGCGTACTTCTCCGCCAAGTTCATCGATCACACTCTTCAGCGCCGCTGCAGCGAGGCAGGAAGTCGCTCCGAAGATATTATGTCCGCAGCCGTGTCCAAGGCCTGCCAGTGCGTCATATTCCGCCAGAAAGGCGATGACCGGTCCCGGTTTTACGGATTTATAGTACGCAGCGAAACCTGTTCTCTGATGCGCTGCAGGAAGCTCGATCTCAAAGCCTTCCTTCCTGAGCTGTTCCGACAGTGTTTCAGACGCAAAGAATTCATAGTTGGATACTTCGGGTTTTGCATGGATCGCCAGAGCGATATCCTGGTAGGTTCTGCCGTGTTCTTCTGTGAACGCAGCAGTCAGCTGTTTGTAGTCCGTCATAGATTACCTCCGATAAAAAACCGTCCTATAGCTGTAATGTAGGACGGTCGGAACACGATGTCAATCGGTTCCTTCCTTACAGGGATCACTCTGTCTGCGGATATGTTCGATGAACAACTGTACAGCCGGAGAAATCACCTGGTATTTCTTCCAGATCAGTGTACCTGAGGTATGCAGGGTCGGTGTGAGCGGTACACAGTACAGCGGACTGTCTCCGGTGGTATTGATCAGATTATCGAAGCACAGAGCGCGGCAGACACCGTCTTCTACCAGCAGGGAAGCATTGTAGATGAGGTTGTAGGTACCGATGATATTCAGACCTTCTGCGTCCTTGAGTCCGCTGATATACGCTTCAGATGCCCGGGAAATGATCAACGGCCGGTCTTTCAGATCCTGAAGATGAAGTATTTCAGCATCTGCGAGAGGATCATCCTTTCGCAGCAGAACCCCGAAGCGGTCTGATTCAGGCAGGGGAAGAGACATGTGAATACTCCTGTCAAAATCCGAGAAAACAACCGCAAAATCGATCAGTCCGTGATCCAGTTCATCCATCAGATCATGGGTATCCCCGCTGATGATGTGAAACCGGATCCCTGGATAGTGATCCTGCAGTTCCTTGATCGTTCGTGACAGATAATGAAATGCCCGGGATTCACCGGCGCCGATGCGTACAACGCCGTTGATCCTGTCCTTGCGGTGGGTGATCTCATCCTCGGTGATCTGCAGCAGCTGCAGGATCTCTTCTGCCCGCTTCTGCAGAATCTGGCCTTCTTCTGTAAGGGTGATCCTCCGGTTTCCTCTCTGAAAGAGTTCTGTTCCGAACGTTTCTTCCAGTTCACGGATGCGGCGCGACAGTGCCGGCTGGGATATGCGCAGCTGATCTGCTGCAGCAGAGATCGTACCTTCCCGGATGATCGTCAGATAATCCTGTAGGATCTGTATGTCCATATCATGCTCTTCCTATGCAATTATTGTATAGGAAAACATGCGGAATGTGTATTTGTTTATGGGAAAGAGACCGCTTATACTGTAACCAGGAGAATAATGGAGGAAACTATGGAGTTCAGACCAGAGAAGAAGTTCGGATTCGGACTGATGCGCCTGCCGCAGAAGGATCAGACAAACGCAGCGGATATTGATATGGAACAGCTGAAACAGATGGTGGATCTGTTCATGGAGAAGGGATTTACCTATTTTGATACTGCCTGGATGTACAACGGCTTTGCCAGCGAGACAGCAGCCAGGGAAGCTCTGGTGGACCGCTATCCCCGGGAGAGCTTTACACTTGCGACCAAGCTTCATGCCGGATTCATTCACACCCTGGAAGACCGGGACAAAGTGTTCAATGAACAGCTGAAGAAGACAGGTGCAGGATATTTCGATTACTATCTGATTCACGGAATCGAAGCGAATATGCTGCCGACATATGAAAGACTGGACTGCTTCAGCTGGCTGCTGGAGAAGAAAGCACAGGGTCTTGTAAAGCATGCTGGTTTCTCCTATCACGATTCCGCGGAACTGCTGGATGAACTGCTGACAAAGTATCCGGAGATGGAATTCGTACAGCTGCAGATCAACTATCTTGACTGGGAGAGTGCATGGATCCAGTCCAGAGCCTGCTATGAGGTTGCGGAAAAGCACGGGAAACCGGTTATTGTCATGGAGCCGGTGAAGGGCGGTACACTGGCCAAGGTGCCCGCGGATGTACGGAAGCTGTTTGAAGACTATGGCAGTACAATGAGCGTACCGAGCTGGGCGATCCGGTTTGCGGCTTCTCTGCCGAACGTCATGATGGTCCTGTCCGGCATGAGTTCACTGGAGCAGATGCAGGATAATCTCAGTTATATGGAAGATTTCAAGCCCCTCAGTGAAGAAGAAAAGCAGATGTGCTTCAAGGCTGCGGATCTGATCAACCATCAGATTGCCGTCCCTTGTACTGCCTGCCACTACTGTACAGAAGGCTGTCCGATGCAGATCTGCATCCCGGAGTACTTCTCCATCTACAACGAAGATATGCGGGAAGACCTTGAGGAGAAGGGCTGGACGATCAACTTCACGAACTATGAGATCCTGTCACAGAAATTCGGCAAGGCAAGTGCCTGCATTGAATGCGGTCAGTGTGAAGGCGTCTGCCCTCAGCATCTCCCGATCATCCAGTACCTGAAAGATGTTGCGAAGCATTACGAACATTAGGCGGCTGCTCGCTGTCTTTGCCGGTTGTCTGGTATTTGCCGGGTGTGCGGCAGAAGAAGAACTGCAGGCATTGCCGGCAGAAGAAGGAAAATCTGTACAGATGAAACTGATAATCAAGGAAACACCCGTTAAAGTGATCTGGGAGGACAATGACGCAGTCAGTGCCCTGCGTGACCATGTACAGGAGGAAGAACTCCGGATCGATATGTCGATGTACGGTGGGTTTGAACAGGTCGGCACACTTGGCTTTGATGTACCCCGCAGTGACAC
>JAFWJP010000206.1 GCA_017514645.1 Solobacterium sp.
AGGCAGAGGATGAAGTGCGCAATGCCGGACTGCAGGGCTTCCGGGACAAACAGAAGCGGTTTGCGGAGAAGGCCGGCGAAGAGGAGATACGGACATTCCTGGAACGCCGCATTCAGAGAGAAGACACAGGCATACGACCGCTGCCGCTTCCGGTGCGGACGTATGAAAGTGCAGTCGTTCTGAAGGACTGCATTGCCCAGATGCCGGCAGACAAGGTACCGCTGGTCATCATCGGCGGCAGTTTCAACAATGACAGCCACGTTACAAAGCTGCACGAAGACGTATGCCGCCTGCTGGACAGGATCCTGGCAGAAGGGGATCCGCAGAAGCTGTTCCTGGTCATCGGCAGCCGGCTGACCGGATATGAAAAATACCTGCTGGAACACAATCACGGAAAGTTTGCGGTCTACGCCTTCGTGCCGTCCACGGTCAGAGCCGCCCAGAAGACAAAGCTGCAGAAATCAGGTGTCCGGTGCCGCATCTGCCTGAAATCCTCCGCCATGGGTGTATACAAGAGTGTTGCCTATGAAATCTTCAAGCGCAGGCATTCGGTGATGCTGGCGCTGGACGGCAACAGCGTAGCCCTGAATATGATCCAGGACGCAAAGAACGCCAAATACACCTGCCGCACCTATATCAGTGCACATTCCCGTCTGCTCAGCACCAAAGGCCGGTCCCTGAGCGGCTATGTAACGGTATTCGGACCGGATCCGGATATTTCCCGGGTGATCCTGGGCGATATCGACCGGACCTATGAACTGAACAATCGTT
This sequence comes from Solobacterium sp., assembly GCA_017514645.1. Lineage (GTDB taxonomy): Bacteria > Bacillota_I > Bacilli_A > Erysipelotrichales > Erysipelotrichaceae > Bulleidia. Next base: position 772 of record JAFWJP010000206.1, read on the forward strand.
CATGAAAATGTTTCATTCCTGACCGGAAAACAGAAGCGGATTCCCTGGAAAATGCTGAAATCCGCTTTCCAATTCCTGCCCAAAATGCAAGAATACTGCCAAGGAAAACAAAAATGCTGAAACTTGTGAACCTCCATCATCATGACCATCAGGTGATCCATCATCACCATCTTTTGCTTGATGTTCATGGGATAGTGCGTTTGTAGGGTTTGATCATACATTCAGGATGAACTGCCGCCTTCCCGTGGCTGAATGGGAGGGCGGTATTTTTTGTTTTCGGAAAAGAGGAGAAGAATATGAAAAAACTATGGGGACTGCTGGGTATCACGCTGATGCTCGGAACAGGATGTGCAGCACAGGAGACAGAGAGGGATCCGTCTGTCGGAGCGGGAATTCCCGATGACGCGACAGGCAGGCTGGCAGAGATCAAGGAACGCGGGTATCTGACAGTCGCAACGGAGCCGTACTGGATCCCGAACGAATTCATCGACCCGACACTGACCGGAGATGATCAGTATGTCGGTTCCGACATTGAACTGGCGAAGTACATCGCGGACAAAATGGGCGTGGAACTGCGGATCATTCCGCTGGAGTTCTCGGCTGTACTGGCATCGGTACCGGAAGGAAAGTACGACCTGGCCATTTCCGCGCTTGCCTATACACCGGACAGAGCTGAAGCCATGGAAATGTCCAAGGGGTATTACTTCTCGACCGAGAATGCCGGCTACGGGATCCTGGTGCCGGAAGCGCTGGTCGGTGTGATCGAAGACGCAGACGACCTTGCGGATTATACGATCATTACACAGTCCGGATCGATCCAGGAACTGATGGTCAATGAACAGGTACCTGCATACAAGGAATTCAAGCGTGTCGGTTCCATGACGGATGCGTATCTGGCTGTTCAGGAAGGCAAGGCGGACGCCGCTGTCGTTGCCCGCAGTTCCGCACAGCTCTATGTAGACAACAACCCGTCCTGCGGTCTGGTCGTACTGGATTACCGGTTCTATCTGCCGGAGGAGTATGACGGTACCCGGATCGGTATGAAAAAGGGGGAAACGGACCTGCGGGACTATGTCAACGAATGCATTGATGAACTGATTGCGTCCGGTCAGTACAGTGAATGGTACGACTACTACACGGAGTACGGCAGAAAGCTGGGTATTGAGAACTGATGACCTTCTTTCAGCAGATACTGAAACTTCTGCAGACATACAGTGATATCTATCTGCGGGGATTCTTCGGAACGATCCGCCTGTCGGTCATTACGATGTGTCTGGCCGTGGTGCTGGGTACACTGGTATCTCTGGCAAAGAACGGAAAGAGCCGGCTTCTGAAGGGTGTAATCAACGTATATATTGAGATCCTGCGGGGAACACCGCCGCTGCTGCAGCTGTATTTCTTCTGGATCCTGCTGCCGAAGGTACTGCCTTTTGAGCTCTCGGATACGGTGTGTATTCTGACTGCGCTGATCGTCAATGCGAGCGCCTATGTAGCGGAAGTCATCCGGGCAGGGATCCAGGCCGTGGATCCGGGTCAGCGGGAAGCTGCGCTGTCCCTTGGCATGAGTGAACGCAATATGATGATGCGCATCATCCTGCCCCAGGCAATCAGGAGTATTCTCCCGGCCATGGGCAATGAGTTCATCAATATCATCAAGGGAACGTCTCTGGCTTCGGTATTCTTTATCAATGAGCTGACGACGAGCTACCGTACCGTACAGTCCGCAACCTTTCTCGCCCTTCCCAGCATCATGATCGCCGGCATGATCTATCTGGTCCTGAACTATGTGCTTTCCCGAGGAGTAGCGGCGGTAGAGCGCAGGCTGGCGGTGGATTAGATTGCCGTTGACAGGAACAGTGGATCTGCAGGAAAGTAGAACCATGAAGATCGATATTACCCTGGAAGTAACACCGCAGATGATGGAAGCTGCCGGAACCAATCAGAAGAAAGCATTCTCCGGACATCTCGGTACACACTTTGATGTCATGAACAAGGAGTTCCCACTGGAATACACCGAACGCGAAGGAATTGTCTTTGACGTATCAATGATCAAGGACCGTGACATTGAAGTGACGGATATCGGTCTTGCGGATGTAAAGGAGAATATGTTTGTCGCCTTCTGCAGCGGGTTCATCGAAGAGGCGGGATATGGGACAGTACGCTATTTCAAGGAACACCCGCAGCTCAGCCGGGAACTGATCAAAGCGCTCGTTGAGAGAAACATCTCGATCATCGGTGTCGATTTCGCCGGGATCCGGCGCGGAAAGGAACATACAGCGGCAGATCAGTACTGTGCCGATCACAACGTCTTCGTCGTGGAGAATCTGTGCGGTCTGAAACAGCTGCTGCAGGAAGGCCCTGCGTTTACAGCACATACGTATCCGGTGCGGTATACCGGTATGAGCGGTCTGCCGTGCCGGGTCATTGCGGAAATAAAAACAGTCCCTAGCGGGACTGAATATGCAGCAGGATCTCCGGCAGCTGTCTGAGATCGGTAATGGAAGGATACCCTGGGTCATCGGGTATTTTTTCATTCATCCGGGCTAAGATGCCCTTGATGCCGAACTGCTTCGCACCCTCGAGATTCTTCACAAGATCATCGAGGAATACAACTTCTTTCCCCGGCAGTCCGATCTTGTCCAGCGCATCCTCGAACATCCGCGGATCCGGTTTGAACGTACCTACCTCATAACTGTAGGTAATACTGTCAAAGTACGGCGTCAGTTCAAAATGATCCAGGATCGCCGGCATGCTCGGCCATGTATCGCTCAGAATACCGAGGCGAAGCCCCTGTGCCTGCAGATGTTCCAGGACTTCCTCCAGACCGTCAAGCAGAATGTATTTGTCATCATAGACATAGGTACGGTCATGCGAAATAACACGGGCAGCGTCCCAGGACATCTGCAGTCCTGCACCGTTCACAAGATCGTAGTAGAAGTCTGCAAAGGCATCTTCCTCCGCCTCCCGTGTCAGCAGTCTGCCGGCATTGTGGGCTTCGGCAAGCGGAACGGAAGCGGCATACAATGCCTGATGCCATGTTTCCGGACTGATGGTATTCTGGAGTTCCTGCGGGCAGTATTCCCGGAATTTCCTTGTCAGCATCCAGTCTCCGGTTTCCGGTTTCATCAAAGTCCAGCCAAGATCAAACAGTATTCCTCTGATCATACATTTCCTCTTTCCCAATCCTTATATTAAAATAAATGCAGAAAAAAGACAGGTGAAAACGATGAAGAAGATCGGTGTATTGGGCGCAGGTACCTGGGGAACGGCACTTGCGGTAATGTGTACGAAGGCAGGACACGATGTTACGGTATGGTCGGCGATCGGCGAAGAAGTGGATGTGCTGGCTGAAACGAGAAAACAGAAGAATCTCCCGGGAATGATCATATCAATGGAGACAAAGTTTACGAAATCACTCGAAGAAGTCTGCCGTGACAAGGACGCGCTGCTGTTTGTTGTACCGTCGGTATACGTGCGCAGCACAGCGGCACAGGCTGCGGAATTCATTGAGGACGGACAGCTGATCGTGGATGCGGCGAAGGGAATCGAAAAAGGCACGCTGTATACCATGACGCAGGTCATCGGTGATGAAATGCGGAAAGCCGGAAAACAGGTCAGACTGTGTGCATTGACCGGACCGACCCATGCGGAGGAAGTGGCGCTCGGACTGCCGACGTTGATCGTATCTGCGAGCGATGACATCAAGGCAGCGGAGGAGATCCAGGATATCTTCATGAATCCCGTCTTCCGTGTCTATACGAATACGGATATGCTCGGTGCGGAACTGTGCGGTGCGGTCAAGAATATCATTGCGCTGGCTGCCGGCATCTCCGGCGGACTGGGCTACGGTGACAATGCCAGAGCGGCCCTGATCACCCGCGGCATGGCGGAGATCAAGCGCCTCGGCATGGCTATGGGCTGCGAAGAAGCGACATTTGACGGTCTGGCAGGCATGGGCGATCTGATCGTAACAGCGACGAGCACCCACTCCCGCAACAACCGCTGCGGTACGCTGATCGGTCAGGGTCTGAGTGCGGAAGAAGCCATCAAGCAGGTGGGAATGGTCGTAGAAGGCATCAACGCCATCCCGGCTGTCATGGAACTGGCAGAGAAATATCACGTAGAGATGCCGATCAGCGAAGCAGTCAAAGGCATTGTATTCGACGGAAAAGATGCCCGTACCAGCGTCAACGCCCTGATGACCCGGGACAGAAAAGGCGAATAGCGCAGCACACAAATGAACACAAAAAAACGTCATCCTGCCGGATGGCGTTTTCTGAATCATGTTACTCAGCTGCGGGTACGAACTGGAACAGGCTTCCATCAGCGATGTGTTCCTGTTCATCATCCCAGGTCAGGCCAAGCACGTCACCATCAACGAAGGTGATCGTTCCTGTACCGTTCTCGTATACGGTTTCTTCGGACTTGACTTCCCCGTCTTCCCCGAAGACATAATTCTTCTTGACGCAGTTGTCATACTTGACCGTCAGGGTCTCCGTGTCCAGGGCACCGCTCATGGTCCACTCGGAGAACTCTGCAGCACTGCTTGCCCAACGAATGATAAACAGTGCATTGTCCGCATCATCTGCCGCAACTCCGATGGATGCTCTGTCGAGTGCGTAGGTTCCGACGAAGTTCATGACCGGGTTCTGACCGGATGCTTCTGCTTCCTCATACGGCTCGGACGTTGTATAGATATGTACCGTTCCGGTCGCTGTTTCACTGATTGTGAAGAGGATGTAGACTTCGCTGTATTCAACGGAATACTGGGAAGTCTCTGTTCCGGTGATCACATAGTCCATCGGAGGGTTCGGCAGATCCTTGCCCACGAAATCCGGCATGGTTTCATCATCGGTTCCTTCTGCCGGTACCCAGCGCATCGTGATCGATCCGGATTCCAGTGCGGATTCAACAACCAGGTGCTCACCTTCACCCAGAGTGATGAAGCCGGACGCCGCACTGCCCTCGTCTGCCTTGTCCGCTGTGATCTCGATCGTATTGTTGTCTGTCGAATCAACAACGAATGCATATGATTCCGTTCCGGCTTCACCGGAGCAGGCAGCGAGCATACCGGCAAGCAGTACAGCAGCGCCGCGGTTTATTGCTTTTTTCATTTCTTTTCTCCCTTGTGCTTTATTTCGCAACCTTCATTGTAAGCATTCCGCCGCAAAAGTCCATAGAATCACCCGGTATTTAAAGTTTAAGAATGGATGTGCATTGACGTACAGGGAAAACCACGGTAATATAACAAAGCACATATTTTTTGTGCGCACATATGCGTGGGAGGGTGAGCAATACATCCGTTTGACCACTGCATGTGGACTTTCTGTAAGGAGGTAAGCCACATGGCAAAGAAAGTTGCGAAGATCTGTAAACTTCAGTTCCCTGCAGGCGGTGCGAAACCGGGTCCTGCACTGGCATCTGCCGGCATCAACATGCCGCAGTTCTGCACACAGTTCAATGATGCGACGAAAGACCGTAAGGGTGATATCGTCCCTGTCATCATCACCGCGTATGAGGACAAGTCCTTCGAGTTCGTGATCAAGACGACACCGGCTGCGATTATGCTGAAGAAGGCTGCCGGCATCGACAAGGCATCCGGAACACCGAAGACTGTCAAGGCCGGTAAGATCACCGAGGCACAGCTCCGTGAAATCGCGGAGTACAAGATGCCTGACCTCAATGCGAACGATGTCGAAGCAGCGATGAAGGTCGTTGCCGGCACAGCACGCAACATGGGTATCGTGATCGAAGGATGGGAGGCATAATCATGGCTGGAAAGAAGTACAGAGAAGCGAAAGCTATGGTCGACCGTTCGGTCGCACTGCCGATTGCGGAAGCAGTCGCTCTTGCAAAGAAGACAAGCGTTACAAAGTTTGATTCTTCCGTTGAAATCAGTTTCAACCTGAATGTTGATCCGCGTCAGGCGGACCAGAACATCCGTGGTGCGATGCCGCTGCCCTTCGGAACAGGTAAGACGAGAAAGGTTCTGGTCATTACCCAGGGTGCGAAGGAAGAAGAAGCACGCAATGCAGATGCAGATTTTGTCGGCGGCGCTGACATGATCGAGAAGATTCAGGGCGGCTGGCTCGACTTCGACATCATCGTTGCGACACCGGATATGATGGGTCAGCTTGGTAAGCTGGGTCGTCTGCTGGGTCCGAGAGGCCTGATGCCGAACCCCAAGACAGGAACGGTCACAATGAACGTTGCCGGTGCTGTTGAACAGATCAAGAAGGGTCAGATCGAATACCGTGTCGACAGAGACGGAAACCTGAACGCTCTGATCGGAAAAGCATCCTTCACGGATGAAGCTCTGATCGGAAACTTCCAGGCTCTCAAGGATCAGCTGATCCGTGTCCGTCCGGCTTCCGTCAAGGGTGCCTACATCAAGGCAATCACCATTGCGACAACAATGGGCCCTGGCATCAAGGTTGCGGTAGAGTAACAGATCAAGCAAACATTCCTGTAAGGAAAGGAAAACCTGTGATTCGCAAGGATCACGGGTTTTTTCGTGGACTCCGGCTTTTCCTGCGTATCAATAGACCGGAGAAAACAGCAACGGCAGCGGAAAAACCCGCAGTATCCGAACAAATAGAAAAGACCGGCAGTGAATCTGCAGCCGGTCTTTGTTTTTTATGCCATGTCCTTGAGGAAAGCTTTGTAGGCGCGGTATCCTTCGTAGACGTCCGCCTTGCTGACAAGTTCGCTCGGTGCGTGCATGTTATGGACCGCAATACCCGCATCCATGACATCCATGTTCAGGTTTGCCAGAATGAAGGCGATCGTTCCGCCTCCGCCGACATCCACCTTGCCCAGTTCGCAGGTCTGGAACTGTACCTTGTTGTCATCCATGACCTTGCGTACCTTGGCGATGAATTCCGGGTTTGCGTCATTGGAACCGCCTTTGCCGCGGGAACCGGTGAACTTGTTGAAGACAATACCGCAGCCGAAGTAAGCACTGTTCTTCGGATCGTTGACCTCAGGATAGTTCGGATCAAAGGCATTGGAGACATCGCTCGACAGCATTCTCGAATTCTCCAGTGTATCATTGATCTCTACCTGTGAAGTATATCCCTGACGAGCAAGCAGCTTTGTCACAACATTGACGAACCAGCGTGACTCCATGCCGGTATTGCCGACAGAACCGATCTCTTCCTTATCGACGAGAATGCAGCAGGCAGTACGTTCCGGTGCATCCGTGTCGAGGATCGCCCGCATGCTCGTGTAGGCACAGACTCTGTCGTCATGCCCGTAGCCCATGATCATGGAACGGTCCAGACCGTAGTCGCGGGCTTCTCCGGCAGGTACGACTTCGATCTCGGCAGAGAGGAAATCGTCTTCTTCGATGTCGTACTGCACTTTCAGCAGATTCAGGATAAAGGCTTTGACCGGCTCTTTGTCCGTTCCCTTGAGCGGACGTGATCCGGCAAAGACATCCAGTGCTTCACCGGTGACGACTTCCGAGGCGGTCTTCTTCATCTGGTCCGCAGCGAGATGAATGAGCAGATCACTGATGCCGACGACCGGATCATCTGCTTTTTCACCGATCACGACCGGTACCGTTGTGCCGTCTTTTTTACATACGACGCCATGCAGAGCCATCGGCCGGGCAACCCACTGATACTTCTTGATACCGCCGTAATAATGGGTATCCAGCAGGGCAAGACCGTCTTTTTCGTATAATGTGTGCTGTTTCAGATCCAGACGCGGTGAATCGATATGCGCGCCGAGAATGTTCATGCCTTCGGTCATCGGCTGTTTTCCGATCACGAAGAGTACCAGGTTCTTGCCGCGGTTGACAGCGTAGATCCTGTCGCCTGCCTGCGGCTTTTCCACGGTACGGATATCACGGAATCCGGCTGCTTCCGCTGCTTTGACCGCTTCCGTTACATATTCGCGCTCCGTCTTTGTACGGGAGAGAAAACGGCGGTAGTCTTCCGCAAAGACATCCGTCTCCTCCAGCTGTGCTTCTGTATATGTTTCCCAGACTGTTTTCATAATTTCTCCTTTATATCACATCAGTCATTGTAGCATATTGCCCGTACAGACAAGGAAACCGGAATGCATCAGTTTTCAGCCGGAAGTGCTTTCTGAAACGGTCCGGGAGTCCCGGATCCGGCGCACGGTTGAAAAATACAGAGAAAGTTGCTACAATAATGGCAAGTGTAAGCGCTTTCCACATCATCTACAAACAGACAGACAATAGTCACGGAAGTGACGCGTACTATATTTTTTCAGTTACGGAAGGAGATGTTAAACGGATGAAGAAGTATTTGACGCTATTGTTATCGGCCTTCCTGATGGTCGGCTGCGGCTCATCAGCGAACAATGAAGACAGCGGAGGCGAGAGTGCAGGCGAGGTGATCGAGATCGAGTTCTGGCTTGCTCAGGGCAACAACGTTATGGACCTCGTCAATGAAGAAATCGAAAACTTCAACAATTCACAGGACAAATATCATGTCACAGCGATCCAGCAGGAGAACTATGTAAAGACATTCTCCAACCTGCAGGCAGCGATTGCCGGAAAAACCGCTCCGGATGTTGTACTGCTGGATACAGCGCCGGCACGGCAGCTGTACGAGAAGGGTGCACTTGTCCCGTTCAATGGATTCCAGGATGCGGATCCGGACTTCAACGCGGATGATTTCTATGCAGTCTATGCGGATCAGGGAATTCATACGGACGGCACAACATTTGCGCGTCCCTGGTACGGTACGATCCAGATCGCTTACTACAATGTGAAGGCATTTGAGGATGCCGGTGTTGATCCGGCAAGCATCAAGTCCTGGCAGGATCTGGTTGCCAACGGTCCGAAGTTCAAGGATGCAGGCTACCAGTATGTCTGGGAGCCAATGGGCGGCGATGCAAAGAACCTGATCGATGCGGCGTTTGCAAACGGTGCGAAGGTCTTCTCCGATGACGGAAAGACCGTTACGATCAATTCTCCTGAGTGGGTCGAGGTCTGGGAGAGCTTCCGCGGCTGGATCCATGATGATGGATATATGCAGACAAAGTGGAACGGTATTGATGACTGGGTCTACTGGTACGATACGATCGCTGATGTAGTTGAGGGAAGAAGTGCAGGCTATACGGGTTCCCCTGTAGACTCTGTTGACTTTGATTTCGATGTGATCCGTCCGCTGGAGCAGTTCGGCTGGAAGGACAATGTGTCCATGCCTTGGGCACAGGCACTGATGCTGTGCATGCCGGCCGGCAATACAACGGAAGAGCAGCAGGGCGCGTATGAGTTCATCAAGTTCCTGACAAACCCGGAGAACCAGGCAGCCTATACGATGCTGACAACCTATCCGGCAGCCAACAAGCGTGTTACGGAAGTTCCGGAATACCAGAAGTTCCTGGAGGAAAACCCGGTAGCGGCAGTTCTGCTGGCACAGTCTGAACATGCTGCGATCTATCCGGTCGATCCGACAGGCGGAAAGATCCTGGATGAGCTGAACATTGCGGCAGAGAAGGTCGAGATCGAAGGTGTCTCTGCACAGGAGGCGCTTGACGAAGCGCAGAAGAACGCACAGATCGCTCTGGATGAAGCTTTGGCTGGGTAACGATTGACCTGAGGAGGCAGCTGCAGCGTGACTGCGGCTGCTTCCCTTTTTTTGAAAGGAGGCGTTATATGGCTGAAATCATTCTGAAGAATATTACCAAGGAATACGAAAACGGCTTTCAGGCCGTAAAGCATATCGATCTGGAGATCAAGGACAATGAATTCGTGATCCTGGTCGGACCGTCCGGCTGTGGGAAATCCACAACGCTGCGGATGATCGCCGGGCTTGAGGATATCAGCGAAGGTGACCTGTATCTGGATGGTGTGCGGATCAACGACGTATCACCGCAGAACCGGGATATTGCCATGGTATTCCAGAACTATGCGCTCTATCCGCATATGACGGTTTACCAGAACATTGCGTACAGTCTCAGGATCAAGAAGGTACCGAAGGATGAAATCGACCGCAGAGTCAAGGAAGTCGCATCATCCCTCGGTCTTACGGATCTGCTGGACCGGAAGCCCGGACAGCTCTCCGGCGGACAGAAGCAGCGCGTCGCGATGGGGCGGGCAATCATCCGTCATCCGAAGGCGTTCCTGATGGATGAACCGCTGTCCAATCTGGACGCGAAACTGCGGGGACAGATGCGGGTGGAGATCGCCGATCTCTACCAGCGCCTGAACACAACGTTCATCTATGTTACCCATGATCAGACCGAAGCGATGACGCTCGGTACGAAGATCGTTGTCATGCGGGACGGTGAGATCCAGCAGACGGACAATCCCACCAACCTGTTCAATTATCCGGCAAACAAGTTCGTTGCCGGTTTCATCGGAACACCGACCATGAATTTCTTTGATGCGGAAGTCGTTGAGGAAAACGGTCAGGTGTGGCTGAAGACGAAGGACGGAAAGATCCGGGCAACGGAGGAGAAAGCCGCAAAGCTGCGGGAAGGAAACTGGATCGGGAAAGCCGTAACCGGCGGGATCCGTCCGGAGCACACCGTATTCTGCAGTGAAGAGGAGGCTGCGTTCAAGGGAGAAGTCTCGGTGTTCGAGCTTCTCGGTTCCAATGCCATTATCTATGTCCAGTGCGGTGATGAGCGGATCGTGCTGAACACCGATGATACGGTCCACCAGGAACACGGCAAGAGCGTATACATGAAGGTGAAGGAGTCCCGCCTGCATATCTTTGATCCGGAAACGGAAAGGACCATAACGAACTGATATGAGGGCGAAACGTAAATACAGGAAGCGCTATGACAAGCTGCCGATCGTACTGCTGTTCGTTCTGCCTGCCCTGATTCCTCTGATCGTATTCTGGATCTATCCGATCCTCCGGTCCATCTGGCTGAGCTTTACGAACTGGGACTTCATCTCTCCGACCTACAAGATCATCGGACTGAAGAACTATCAGTCCTTGTTCAAAAACCCGAGATTCTTCGAAGCTCTGTGGCATACGGTCGTATTCACGGCCGGTACCCTGTTTCCGACGATCATCCTTGGTCTGATCCTGGCGCTGCTGTTGGTGAAGCCGTTCCGGGGAAACGGCATACTGAAATTCATTCTGTTCTCTCCCTGGATCACACCGACGGTTGCGATCTCCATTGTCTGGTCCTGGATCTACAAGACAGACGGAGGAATCGCGAATACGATCCTGACGGCGCTGGGGATGTCACCGCTGAAATGGATCGCTTCCTCGGATACAGCCATGCTCAGTGTCATTATCGTAACGGTATGGAAGTCTCTGGGCTATGCGATGATCTTCTATCTCTCCGCTCTGGAGCGGGTGCCGGGTGAACTGTATGAGGCAGGTGCACTGGACGGAGCCAGCCGCTGGCATCAGTTCTTTGATATTACACTGCCCTCCATTTCACCCACGACGTTCTTCCTGACGATCATCACGATGGTCAATTCCCTGCAGGCCTATGACCAGATCCAGGTCCTGACGCAGGGAGGTCCTGCCGGAAGTACGAGAACATTGCTTTACATGTATTACCAGCTGGGCTTCCAGGAATTCAATATGGGTCAGGCAACGGCAGTAGCTGTCATCATGATCATCCTCACAGCCGGACTGTCCCTGATTCAGTTCAAGGCCAGTGAAAAATGGGTGCACTACTAAGGAGGTACAGGTATGAATACACGTTACAGTGACAACAGACCGCTTCCGCTGCGCATTCTGGAACTGCTCGGCAAGATCCTGATCCTCGGTACTGCCGGTATCTTTACCGCGTTCCCGTTCATCTGGATGATCGTATCATCCCTGAAGACAAAGGCCGATATCCTGAATACATCGGTATTCTTCCCGCCGGATCCGCAATGGTCCAACATCACCAGCATTCTCTTCGATTCACCGATTCCGAAGTACATTTTCAACTCGGCGTGGGTATCGCTGGTCATCGTAGCTCTGCAGATCATCAGCGGCGCAATGCTGGCATATGCCCTGGTCTTCCTGAAGTTCCGCGGCAACAAGCTGCTGTTCGGCATTGTCATGGGAACGTATATGCTGCCGGTTGCGGCAACGTATATTCCCAGCTACATCATCCTGGCTGACTGGCATATGCTGGATTCCTTCAAAGGCCTGATCATATCCAGTACCGTCAGTATCTTCGGAATCTTCCTGCTGAGGCAGGGGTTCATGCAGATACCGAAGGGACTGGTGGAGGCAGCGCGCATGGACGGTGCGTCACACTGGCGGGCATTGTGGGAGATCGTCTGTCCGATGACGAAATCAAGCTTTATCACTTTCGGACTGATGAACTTCATCTCCACCTACAACAACTACATGTGGCCTTCCCTGATCACGAAGACCAGCAATTATTTCCTGGTTTCCCAGGGTCTGCGGGCCTTCTTCATCCGTGACGGTGCGTACGGAACGGAATGGGCACTGGTCATGGCCGCATCGGCTGTCGTCGTCGTCCCGCTGCTGATCCTCTTCGCCTTTACCCAGAAGTGGTTCATCAACGGAATCGGCGGAGAAACCGGCATCAAAGGATAATTACGGAAAAGCTCTGTCAAACGGCAGAGCTTTTCTTCTTCGACCATATCTGCTGTTTTGCATTACAATAGTACTGTATGAAACGGAACGGGATCATCGCACTTCTGTACAGAATGTTCAGCGCAGCGATGTTTTTTGTGTGCCTGTACGGTATATTCGCGCTGGCTGTCCTGTCACCGCAGGCATCCGCTGCCCGGAATGACATTGAAACAATGCTCAAGGACAACCAGAAGACCGAAACCGTCAGACGCATGATCCGGCTGCGACAGAAAACCCTGGAAGAGAACAGCGGGAACTTCAAGACAGATTCCGGGATCCGGGATCAGATCCTGACTGCAGGTACCGGTTCGACGTATGTACCGGCTGCGCTGCGCTATACGGACGCACGGCAGATGGAAGTTGTCGGTGTCGGTGATTCGGTCATGGTATCCGGACTGGATGCACTGTACGCAACATTCCCGAACGGGTACTTTGACGCTTTGTTCGGAAGGACGATCTATGCCGGCATTGAGGTACTGCGTTCCCTGGAACAGAGCGGGCATCTTGGTGATGTGCTGGTGTTTTCCCTGGGAGCCAACAGCTATATCAGCGAGGATGACTGTGAGGAACTGATCCGGCTCAGTGACGGACGTCCGGTCTTCTTTGTTTCAGCCTACGGTGTCTCGAATGATTCCAACGATGTCATGAAGCGGGTCATTGCCCGTCATCCGGACGCTTATTATATTGACTGGGAAAGCGTTGCCTTCCCTAACCGTGCCCGCTATATCCTGAGCGACGGCCTCCACCTGACGCAGGAAGGTGCCGTAGTCTATTCCAACCTGATCGCAGATGAGATCACGAGGGAGCTGATCACCAATGAATAGGCGCAGGATCAAGGGACTGAATACACTGCGGGCTCTGGCAGTCATCGGTGTTCTGCTGTACCATGCGTTTCCTGTGGTCTTCTCCGGAGGATTTTTCGGTGTTCTGCTGTTCTTCGTGATCAGCGGCTACCTCAGCGGGTACCAGACGATAACCGCAATGAAGGAACGGACGTTCTCTCTCGGGGCGTATTACCGCAGGCGGTTTCTGCGGATCTGGCCGGCTTTGATCATTGTTCTGCTTGCAGGTACTGCGGTACTCTCCCGGATCGATCTGTACCGTCTGGCGGATACCCGTCAGGAAGTACTGAGCGTACTTCTCGGGTACAACAATTACTGGCAGCTGCACATGAACGCATCGTACTTCAATGACATAGCGGACGCTTCACCGTTCACCCATCTCTGGTACATTGCCGTACTGATCCAGTTTGAGGTGTTCTGGCCGTTCCTGGCATTCCTGTATGATCGTCTGCGCCGGTCGGCAGGCAAGGCACCGGCATTGCTGTGCATGTTCATTCTGACGGTTATATCCTTTGTGATCATGCCGGTGATGGTGCTGCGCGGGAAAGATCTGTCGTATATCTACTATGCAACGGAAACGAGGGTCTTCTCTTTACTGGCAGGAGCGTTTTCCGGCATCCTGCGGGCGGAGAATATGGGAATGCGGCCTTTGAAGTTTGCTGACCGGTATACACCGCGGATCATTGTGTCTGCATTTATCATCGGTACACTTCTGCTGTATCTTTGGGCTTCCGGTTCCGCCAGGATCGTCTATCTCGGCGGGATGCAGCTGTATACCGTGCTGACATGCCTGGTGATCGAAGTGATGGTACAGAACCGGAAACACCTTCGTCATTTCGTGGACGACAGGATATCCAATGCAGTATCTTCCCTCAGCTATGAACTCTATCTCTGGCAGTATCCGGTTCTGCTCTTCAGCAGTCTGCTGTATCCGGAACGGAAACCGCTGACCGTGATTCTTTCCCTGGTTCTGATCGTTGTACTGAGCATCTGGCTGCATACATTCACATCAATGCTGTTCCGGGGAAACCGGCGCATCCGCAAAGATGTACGCACTGCCTGATACAGGAGGAAACCATGATGAAGATCCTGAAAAAACTGATATGCATTGCTCTGGTGGTTCTTCCGGCGGCGGGCTGTTCTTCCTCCGATGCAGGAATCGCGGGTATCTACGAACTGACGGAGATCCGTGACGGAGAAGCAGTCACATCGCAGAACGAGATCGCTGATCTGAAGAAATACGGTCTGTACAGCTGGATTGAGATCAAGGAAAACGGCACAGCGGAACTGCATGATTTCGGAGAAGATACCGCATATGCCTGCGACGAAAAGAAAAAGACCTTTACGGCTGCGGGCGGTGAAGAGCCTGTTCTGTACAGACGGAAGGGTGATGTCCTGGTTCTGGGTGACAAGGAGCACCAGCAGACATTCCGCCGTGTTGAGGATGCGGATGCTTTTCTGTACGCTGTAACACCGCACGTACCGGACAGTCCCTGGTCCGCCATGACTATGCAGAGAGCCGGCAGTGCAGATACCGGATATTATGATGTACCGGACCGCTGGTTCCCCGTACTGAGCGAAGACAGCAGGGGAATGCAGATCTGGACCGACGGGATGTATTTCCGGCTGAGTGTGATCACGGTCAGTTCCGAAGAACGGGCAGGGTGGAATGACCAGAGTCCGGAATTCGCGCTGGAGCTGTATGCGCACGATGTCAGTGAAGAATTCGGTGAGCAGATCGTCTGGAAGGATTATGAACAGTTTGACTTCGGCGGGCATGCGGTCAAGGAATGCGGAATGTCCTTCAACGACGGTACCTGGATGGTCATCGATGTTTTCCTGGACGAGAAAGACCGTATGCAGTATTTCGTGTTCGAATCCGATGGTACGGATGCCGGAAATCATCTGAATGAGTTCAAGGAGCATACTTTGAACAGTTTCCGTACGGAATCCTGAAGACATTGGCGGTGGAAAAATACAGGAAACGGGTATAATATATGAAGTACGGAGGCTTAGCTCAGTTGGGAGAGCGCACCCTTCACAGGGGTGATGTCGCAGGTTCGAGTCCTGTAGCCTCCACTTTTATTTCGGGACAGCTACTATGAGGGTGAAATGATTCAGCAGGAGGTCAGAGAATGGAAATCAGGATCAACGCAATGAGTATAACCATACCGGAAGGTTTCCGGGCCCTCAGCGCAGAAGAACGTGCAGGAATGCAGTTTCTGGAGAACGGAGAGGGAGAGGTTCTGCAGGATTCCGGCAGGCATATCATGATCAGTGCTGCGTGGAAGAAGCACGGCAGGCTGGCAAATCTGCTTGCTTCACCGAAGGATGCGATCCGTGCCATGGAGAAGAAGATCGCCGGAGCGTTGAAAGCAGGCGGCTACGAATGCGATGGTTTTCTGCAGGAAGAGGTCGGCGGAGAAACAGCTGAAGCGTTCCGCTGCCGCTATACCGCTCAGGAAACAGCTATGTCCGCAGAGAGCCTGATCATGGTACACAACGGGATCCACTACTATGTGCACTGTTACTGGAGGACAGCCTTGGAAGCGGACAGCCTTGCGGTGATCCGGGAAATGCTCAAGAATGTGAACTGGCTTTCGTAAAACAGCATATAATAGAAACAGAAACATGGCCTGCAGCAGTGAACGATAGTTCAGCGGCAGATTCAAAGGAGCCTTCAACATGCGTTTGATCAAAGGAGAACTGAACGGTCTTCTGCTCATTGAACCAGACATATTCAGCGATAATCGGGGATACTTTACAGAGACATGGTCCAGACAGGTATTTGATAATGCTGGGTTGGACTATGATTTTGTACAGGCCAATCAATCTTTTTCAAAGCGCCGGGGAATTCTCCGCGGCATCCATTTTCAGCGCGGGGAAAAGGCACAGGCAAAGCTTGTGCGCTGCGTAAGCGGAGCTGTGCTGGATGTATCCGTGGACCTGCGGATGCACAGCAGTACCTACGGAAAATGGCAGGCAGTCGAACTGTCAGCGGACAATCATCGTGAACTTCTGATCCCGAGGGGATTCGGACACGGAATGATCTCTCTGACCGACGATGTGACATTCCTGTATCTTGTGGACAATCCGTATGCACCGGAAGCGGACGGCGGAATCCTGTGGAACGATCCGGATCTGAATATTGACTGGGGAACCAGGGAACCGATCCTTTCCGGAAAAGACAGCAGGCAGCCGCTGCTGAAGGATGCAGTGACCGGATTTGAGGACTGGAACGCATGAAAGTCTTTCTGACAGGAGTCAGCGGTCAGCTCGGTCATGATACAGTGGCAGAACTGGAACGGCGCGGAATTGCGTACTGCGGTGTCTCTTCTGCGCAGCTGGATATCACGGACCGGGAGGCAGTATTTACAGCGCTGCGGCAATACCGTCCCGACGCGGTGATCCACTGTGCTGCCTTTACGAATGTAGATCAGGCAGAAGACGATGAAGAATACTGTACGGCGGTCAATGCGTACGGTACGCGTACGCTTGCGGAAGCCTGCCGGGAACTGGGCGCAAAACTGCTGTATGTATCCACGGACTATGTGTTTTCCGGGGAGAAGAACGGACCGTATGAAGTAGATGATCCGGCCGGTCCGCTGAATGTCTACGGCAGAACCAAGTTTCTGGGAGAACAGTATGTGCAGGAACTGCTCAGCCGGTACTACATCGTCCGTACATCCTGGCTGATCGGAACCAGGGGGAAGAACTTCGTAAAGACGATCCTGCGGCTTTCGGAGGATCACGATACACTGCGTGTTGTTCATGATCAGTTCGGTTCACCTACATTCACCGCGGATCTTGCGCCGCTGCTGGTGGACATGATCACATCGGATCATTTCGGTGTATATCACGCGACAAACGAAGGTGGATGTACCTGGGCGGACCTGGCAGAGGAGATCTGCCGGATCAAGGAACGGAATACGCGCATCATGCCTGTGACGTCCGCCGAATACGGTGCAAAGGCAGTCCGTCCCGGAAATTCACTTCTCAGCAAGCATTCCCTCGATGCAGCAGGTTTCCGGCGTCTGCCGGACTGGAAGACATCTTTGAAGCACTATCTGACCACTTTGAACGAATCCGCATCATAACAGCACATCAACAGGACACAGAATATGAAGATATCAGTCATTATTCCGGTAAAGAACGCACGGAAATGGATCAGAAGACAACTGGATATTCTCCTGTCACAGACCGTCAGGGCAGAGATCATCGTCGTTGATTCCGGATCGGAAGACGGCACACTCGACGTTCTGGAAGAATACAAAGACCGGATCACGGTCGGAAGGATTCCGCCCGAAGAATACGATCATGGACGGACAAGAGATCAGGCTCTGCACGGGTGCAGCGGTGATTTTGTGCTGTTTCTGACCCAGGACGCCCTTCCGTTGACAGAAAACTATATTGAAACCCTGGTGTCCGTGTTTGCGGATGAACATATTGCGGCGGTATACGGCAGACAGATTGCCTGGACGGACGCACCGGAGTATGAACGGTGGACAAGAGAGTTCAATTATCCCGAAACCGGGCGGATCTGGAGTAAAGAAGACATCTCATACTATGGTGTTAAGTCCTATTTCTTTTCCAACTGCTGTTCGGCATACCGGCGTTCCGCCTATGAAGCCGTCGGAGGGTTCGATCATCCGATCGAGACCAACGAGGATATGATGATCGCCGCAAAGTTTCTCCATGCCGGATGGAAGCTGGCCTATCAGCCGCAGGCAGCTGTATATCATTCACACTGCCTGACTTTGAAGGGAGAATACCTGCGCAATCAGCGGATCGGAAAAGTCATGGAACAGTACCGTGACCGGCTGAAAGGCGCTGATTCCGGAAAAGAGGGATTCCGGCTGGTCCGCTTTGTCGGAAATCATCTTGTCCGGGACGGACACCCCGGACAGTTCGCGGTCTTCCTGGCGCATGCGGCAGCCCGCTGGTTCGGTTACAGGTCAGGAAAACACATTGCTCTGCAGGAGATGAAACGATGAAGGTTCAGGTTCTTCTTTCCTGTTTCAACGGCGTGCGCTGGATCCGGGAACAGCTGGACAGCCTGCTGCAGCAGAGCCTCACAGACCTCGGCATTCTTGTGCGTGATGATGGCTCGGATGACGGAACACAGGCAATTCTGGAAGAATACCGGCAGAAAGGCTTTCTGCAGTGGTATACCGGGGAGCACCTCGGTGCATCCCGGAGTTTCTGGCATCTGCTGCAGAACAGTACAGACGCGGATTACTATGCGTTCTGTGATCAGGACGATGTATGGGATACAGATAAGCTGGAAACGGCTGTACGGATGCTGGGACAGACCGATCCGGCAGTACCGGCGCTCTACTGCAGCGATGTGCGGGTCACCGACAGTGAACTGCATACCGTATCCGGGCATATGGTAAAGGAAATGCCGGTGGATTATGCCCATGCGCTCATCCGGAATGCTGCGCCGGGCTGTACCTTTGTCTTCAATCACAGTGCGCGGGATGTGCTCAAGATCTACGATGCAGAGAAAAGCGGTCTCCGGCTTCATGACTGGACAGTATTCCAGATCGTTGCCTGTTTCGGAACAGTGATCTTTGATCCGGAAACACATATGAGCTACCGTCAGCACGGTGATAATGCCATCGGGGCGCATCAACATACATTCCGGGCAATGCTCGGGAAGATCCCTGCTTTTCTGAACGGTCCGCAGACCAACAGCCGTCAGCGTCAGGCGGAACGCCTGGAACAGACATATGCGGACCGGATGGGTCCGGACGC
>JAFWJP010000207.1 GCA_017514645.1 Solobacterium sp.
ACCGGTGAGGACAACTGACATGGCGGGATCTTTCATTGAAGCACAGCGGATGAGTGTTGTTTCAGCCGAAGACGGACACTGTACCATGATCATGCCCGTCACATCAGAACAGTGCAATCCGTACGGAATGATCCACGGAGGCGTCCTCTATTCCCTGGCGGATACAGCAGCCGGATACGCTGTCTATTCCCTTCATCAGGAAAGCTTAACCGTGGAAGGAAACGTCTCCTATCTGCGGGCAGGAAAAAATACAGATACCATCCGGGCAGAAGCCTCCATCATCAAAGACGGAGCCAGGATCGTGGTTGTCCGGGCATCGGTCTACGATGACTCCGGAAAGGAACTCATCACTGCAAGATTCACCTATTATGTTCTGGATAAACAAAAAGGTTCCTGAGAACCTTTTTTTCAATCATCCGATACGCCCCAGGAAGGAATGTCCGTCCCCCTGTTGATCAGAACGGTCTTGTGGAAATCCGACTGGTTGAGGAAATGAAGTATATTGTTTGTTTCCTCTTCCGTACACCCCACGAGCATTTTGACATCCATGGATTTCTCCAGGATATCCACCGCAACGATCAGCGATGTAACAGACCACGGCTTCAGGGATCCGACATAGACCGACAGACCCTTCTCCGTGATACTGATCGTATCATTCAGATGCCCGTAATCAACAGGATAGATCATGTTGCTGTAAACGGGATGTCTGTCCCCCTGGTGCTTCTCAATATTCACCCTTCCGGACAGAAACAGCGTATCGACCTTCTGCCAGAAAAATGCATTATTGTCATATGTTTTCATGATTGTCCTCACTCTTACCGTGTATTATACCGAACATGCCCGTCAATATAAATCTGTTTCTGAAAGTGAAAAACTTCTCTTACATTATCCTGACTTTATCAGATGTAATATCTTTCAGAACATGACAGCCGGTCATCAGCATCGTATCCCTGAGCTGTGCCTGCAGCTTGCCGACAGCGTCACGTACGCCTTCCGCGCCGCCCTTGATGCAGGCAAGCGCCAGAGGTCTGCCGATCAGTACACCGTCTGCTCCAAGAGCCAGCGCCTTGAAGATATCATTTCCGCTGCGCACACCGCCGTCCAGCAGGATCGTGATCTTTCCCTTGACCGCTTCTGCGATTTCCGGCAGCACTTCGATCGTCCCCGGTGTATCGTCCAGAACACGGCCGCCGTGATTTGATACAACAATGGCATCACAGCCTGCCTCGACCGCTGTCAGTGCCGCATTGACCGTCATGACACCTTTGACAATGAACGGTTTGCCCAGACGTTCCCGGACATACCGGAGTGCCTCAGCCGTCTTTGTCTCAACAGGAGTCTTCCCTGCCCGCAGCAGCGGAAGTCCTGCCGCATCGATATCCATGGCTGCCATATCAAACTTCAGCTTTGACAGAATCTCGATCCGGGCATCAATGCCCTCTTTGACCCACGGCTTGATCGTAACGATTCCATGCCCATCATGATCATTGACCGCTCTGGCAGAACCGGCAAACAGACCTTCCAGATCGATACCGTCACCGGTAAATCCGCGGATACCGGCAAGATCGCATCCGTCCAGCATCATAAGATTGTAATCATGATCATCGATATCCGCACCGTAATTGCCCCGGATACCTGCAACCGGCGCCATGAATACCGGAACGGAAAGATCCATTCCCAGAATATGTGCTTCCGTACTGACATTCCCCGGCTGTGCACATACATCCATATTGATCCGTACGTTTCTGAAGGCTTCTACGTTCCGGATGAAACTCCGGCCTGTGTCTTTTCCGCCGACTCCGGGTATTTCACCCCGGCAGGCGATTCCGTTGCATTCACGGCATTCTCTGCATTTCAATGTCATTTCCTGTCCTCACAATCGATACAATCCGGTATTGCACTGCTTCAGCAGTTCTTCAATGTCATAGATACCCGCCAGGTTCATCGTACATCCGACGATCATCAGACAGGCATAGGCATCGCTTCCCGCCTGATGGTGATCCAGATCGATATGCAGATAATCACAGACATCGTTCAGTCTGTGATGACTGATCTGCGGATAGACCTTCCGGCTCAGTTCCACCGTATCAAAGTAGCGGATGGACGGTACCGGCATATTGTAGATCCGGCAGGCAGCCCGGATACACCCCATATCAAATGAAGCATTGTGCGCTGCCCAGATACATTCTTCAAAGTACGGTTCCAGCATCGGATAAACATCCGGCCATTCCGGAGCATCCTTGACCTGATAAGCCCGGATCCCGTGGATCCGGGTATTGCCCGGGCGGAAATAGTATACGCTCTTCTTCGGACGGATGAGCGTCTCCACCTTCCGCTCCAGAACACCGTCCTCCATCACGGATACACCGATGGAAATGATGCTCGCCGGATTCTCGTTCGCTGTCTCGAAATCTACGGCCGCAACCTTCATATCAGTCTTCGATGACATGCTCATAGGCCATGCGGTAGATATTCTTGATATGTTCGTCCGCCATGGAGTAATAGACCCGCTTGCCGATCTTGTGCGTTCTGACAAGTTTTGTCTTCTTCAGGGATGCCAGCTGATGGCTGACGGCAGACTGGGACATCTCCAGCAGAATGGCAATATCCCCGACGCACAGTTCATGCGTGAACAGCGCATTCATGATCTTCAGCCGGGTGCTGTCGGAAAACATGTTGAAGATCATCTCCATGTCATCATAAATATCGTCGGGAACCTGTGCTTTCCGGCAGGCTTCCACTTTATCTTTATCTACAGGAACCATCAGGAACCCTCCTTTCGTCTCGCTTTGATCTCCTTGTGCTGCGCATAGCGGTCCATCCAGCCCGAGATCCGGCCCTTGGAGTACATATCAACGGAACAGGTAGAACCATCCACCAGATTCACCACCAGATGATCCACCATCCTCGCCCGCTCATACTGCCAGGAGACAATGTCCTCCCAGTAGATCAGCGTGCACATCTCCCGGTCCCTGCTGTTGTACATCACCATATATTTAGGTGAAAACTCCACCAGAGTACGGTCCGGCAGTACAAACAGCGCAAATACAGGCATGATCAGCAGCATCACTCCGGCTGCTGTCAGGTCGGAATCACTGAAGATCAGATAAAAACCAAGAGCCATGAACAGACAAAGAAAGAAGATCGGTTTGACCCTGACAGCCGGCAGAGATTCCTTCGTTTCCGGCAGATTGATGACTTTGATCTGCTGACTTCTCATGATTAATTTATTATATCACGTGTTTATTTTGATATACTCAATATATGACAAAACGACCGATTACATTTGAAGTCACCCATGTATGCGCACAATCCGGTGCACGCACCGGCATTCTGCATACACCGCACGGTGACGTTGAAACACCGATGTTCATGCCTGTCGGTACACAGGCAACCGTTAAATTCCTTTCGCCGGAAGAGCTCTATGCCATGGGTGCCGGTGTGGTTCTGGCCAATACCTATCATCTCTGGCTTCAGCCGGGAGAAGATACGGTCTCCATGGCCGGAGGCGTACAGAAATTCATGAACTACAACGGACCGATGCTGACAGACAGCGGCGGTTTTCAGGTTTTTTCGCTGGCAGACAGCCGGAAGATCAAGGAGGAAGGTGTCACATTCAAGAACACGCTGAACGGCGATACCATGTTCCTCTCTCCTGAAGAATCCATTCATATCCAGAACAAGATCGGGGCCGATATCATCATGTCCTTCGATGAATGCATCCCCTATCCTGCTGACAGAACCTACGCAAAGCAGTCCATGGAACGTACCCTGCGCTGGGCAAAGCGCGGAAAGGATGCACATGCACGTCCGGAAGAGCAGGCACTCTTCGGCATTGTCCAGGGCGGAGATTACGAAGACCTGCGCCGATACTGCGCAGATGAGCTTGTGAAGATGGATTTCGACGGCTACGCTGTCGGCGGTACTTCCGTCGGCGAAGACAAAACAACCATGTACCGCATGGTCCGCTGGTCGGTGGAAAACCTGCCGATGGACAAACCGAGATACCTCATGGGTGTCGGTGCCGTCAACGACCTGCTGGAAGCTGTCTCCTGCAACATCGATATGTGTGACTGCGTCCTGCCGACACGTCTGGCCAGACACGGTACGCTCATGACCAGTGAAGGACGCATCAACATCAAGAAAGCCATCTACAAAAACGACTTTACCCCTCTGGATCCAGAGTGCGACTGCGAATGCTGCAGAAAGTATACCAAAGCCTATCTGAACCACCTGTTCCGTTCCCATGAAGGATTCGGAACAAGGCTGATGTCCATCCATAACACCCGCTTCCTTCTGAAGCTGATGGAAGAAGTCAGGCAGGCAATCCGGGAAGACCGCTTCAATGATTACAAAGAAGAAAAACTGAAGCATATGAAATTTGATGAGCGGGGATTCTGATTTTCCTATTTACAAATCACCGGTAAATCATTTATTCTTTTCCGGGTATCAACTATGTCTGAATACGTTATCGCAACAGCGTCCACAAGTGACCTTTCATCCGTTTATCTCTACGGGCACAACGTTCCGTTCATTTCCTATACCTATGAAATCGATGGTGAAGTATTCAGGGATGACTGCCGTGAGGAATCCCACCGCAGGCTGATTGAAGCCATGCGAGAGGGAAAAGCACCGAATACATCGCAGATCCCGGAATTTGCCTATTATGAATTCTTCAAGGGAATCCTCGATCAGGGCAAGGATCTGATCTATACCGATATGTCCCGGGCGATCTCTTCCTCCATTTCCAATGCGGAACGGGCCATTAAAACGGTAAAGGCGGAATATCCGGAGCGGAAGATCTGTTTCATTGATTCCTACTGTATTACAGCCGGACTGGCATTGTTCGTCAAACAGCTGGTCAAGCGCCGCAACGAGGGCTGTACCTTCGAAGAGACGGTCGCCTGGGGTGAAGCACATAAAAAAGAATTCATCCACCGGTTCATGGTTGATGATCTCCAGTGGCTCCGCAGAGGCGGAAGATTGTCAAACGCTTCCGCGATCGTCGGTTCCCTTCTGAGTATCAAACCTCTTCTGTACGTTAAAAATGACGGCACTCTGGTTGCCTTCGACAAGATCAGAGGAAGAAAGAAATGCCTGAAGGCGCTGGTGGAATCCGTCAAGGATGATATCGATGACATCACATATGAAGAAGAGATGATGATCATCCACACCGACCAGTATGAAGAAGCCCTGGCATTCCGGACCGCGCTCTGCAACCAGTATCCGAGACTGAAGGAAGAAAACATTTCCATCATGACGATCGGACCGGTCATCGGTTCCCACGTCGGGCCGGGATTCATGGCGGTCGCCTATCACGGCAAAGAACGGATCATGTAAAACAGCCAATCAATGCGATTGGTTTTTTTCTGCATGCCCGGTCATGAAAAACGACCTCCTTACGGAGATCGCTGTCATTGCATTCGCTTTAGTTCCATTGATTCCGAAGAATCATTTCAGATTGTAGAGCGCGGTGTATTTCTCTTCCAGATAATCGAGATAGCAGTCCGGATCGAACGGTTCCCCGGTTGCCATGCGCATGATCTCATCCGCGCTGTAGCGGCATCCGTAGCGGTGGATATGTTCCTTCAGCCAGCCGATGATCTCCGCAAAACGTCCGGTTCTCAGCAGTTCATCCACGTCAATATCCCTGCGCATTGCCCAGACAAACTGAGCCGCGAATGCACTTCCCAGCGCATAGGTCGGGAAATAGCCGAAACTGCCGTCAGACCAGTGTACATCCTGCAGGATTCCCTGTCTAGCGTCCGGCGCTTTTACACCGAGATATTTTTCATAGTACGCATCCCACGTTTCATCCAGATGCTCAGCGGTAATCGTTCCGTTGAACAGACCCTTCTCGATCTCATAGCGGATCAGAATGTGCAGCGGATAGGTCAGTTCGTCCGCCTCCGTACGTACCAGTGAAGGTCTGCCGACATTGATCGCGCGTACGAATTCCTCTACGCTGACATTGCCCAGCTGATCCGGGAAGACCGACTGAAGCTTCGGATAATTTTCCTCCCAGAACGGCAGTGTGCGGCCGAGGTAGTTCTCCAGAAGTCTAGACTGCGATTCATGCATGCCGGAAGAGATGCCGTAGTTGAACACCGTACCATCGTACTCCGGCGCGACATCATGACCGTAGTACCCATGTCCTACTTCATGTACCGTGGAAAGGATCGCCGAAACAACATTGTTTTCCAGGTATTTCGTTGTAACCCGGATATCGTTCTCACAGATGATATCCGTAAACGGGTGCTCTGTTTCGTTCTGGTATCCCCAGGATGCGTCAAAGCCGAGATACGGAAGAAGATACCGGTTCATGAATTCCTTCTGCTTTCCCACAGGGTATGGCTGTTTCAGGAAGGAATCATCGATCTGCTCCGCTTCCACGACCTTGCGGATCAGCGGTACCAGCCGCTCCCTGACTCTGTCAAAGAAACGGTCATAGATCTCCATCGTCATCCCCGGCTCATAATCATCCAGCATCTGATCATACATCGGCAGACCGCTGTTTCTGTATGCGTACATCTTCTTTGAGGCTTCGATCACCTGTTTCAGCACAGGCTCAAACAGACTGTAATCCCCTGCATCCTTTGCCTGATGCCAGACCTCATAGGCATGTGCCTGCAGCTGTGCATACTGCACGAAAACATCCTTCGGCACCACCAGAATATGCCCGATTTCCTTGTCCAGCAGTTCGATCTCCCGACGCTTTTCGGCGCTGATCGTTCCGTCTGCCAGCAGTTCCCTGCGGACTTCGGCCATATGCGGATCTGTTTCAACCGAGAACAGTTCCCCCGCCAGGAACGCGGAACGCTCATCGCGGTAAGGGGCACCGTCTTTCGGTGCCAGGGTCTGCTTGTCAACACCGATCAGACTGAGTGCCATCCGGTAAGCTGACATCTTCATGACCCAGGCATCAAATTCTTTCAACAATTCTTCTTTCACACGTTTTCTCCTTTATCACTGTCTTCAATTATCCGACATAACTTGTTCACAATCAAATTGTTTCCATTTTCGTTATTTGGTATTACAATAGGTACATTGCTTTTATAAGGAGGAAACTATGGACGCAATCTCAATTGCTATGCTGAAACTGCTTGCCTGTTTCATCGTCATCATGGTTGTTATCGGTGTCGGTCTGCGGATTCACTGGGCCGGTCTGATTGCCAGTATCCTGGCCATCATTCTGTTCCGGATCCCGGTCGCCGCAATTCCCGGCATCGTCATCAATACCGTATTCAGCCGGACAATGGCCTACATGCTCGGTGTATTCTACGTTGTAACGTTCATGCAGAGACTGATGGAAGGCCGTGACATGCTCCACAAATCACAGGTCAATCTGGACAATGTCTTCCATAACAGACGGATCAATGCAACGGTTGCGCCGATCCTTGTCGGCATGCTGCCGAGTGTCGCAGCCGCCAACATCGCAGCTGATATCGTTGATGAATCTGTCGGTGATGATCTCACTGTCCCGGAAAAAGGTTTCGTTACCGGTTTCTTCCGTCATATTTCGGAAGCGTTCCTGCCGACCTATTCCAATATCATCATCATGTCCAAGCTGTGCGGTGTACCGCTGTCCCAGTTCGTTGTCGGCATGCTGCCGCTGGTTGCCATTCTCTATGTACTGGGTTATCTGTTCTATGTCAGACGGATCCCGCGCACCTGGCCGGACGGCAGAGGCAGTGAAACAACCGACAGCAAACTGAAGGAATTCCTGATGATCTTCGTCAACCTGTGGCCGCTGGTCATTGTTGTCATCATGATCCTGGCATTCAATATTGATGTTCTTGTCGCAGCTGCGATCATATGTGTTGCTGCCTTCTTCGTACTGAAATACAAGTTCTCCGATCTTCCGAAGATGCTGATCAGTGCGTGTGAGCCCCAGATGATGGTAACCATGGTCGTTCTGCTGATCTTCACAGGATTCCTGACCTATACGGGCGTCATCAACCAGCTGCCTGATTTCTTCCAGAGATTCCCTCTGCCTCCGTTCGTGATCTTCGCGCTTGTCTGGTTCTTCGGAAACTGGGGCGGCGGCGGAACTGCCATTCTCTACGCTGTCACACCGATTGCCTTCGCAGCCATCCCGAACTCCGGCTGGCCGCTGATGGTTCTGCTGAACTCCATGGGATACGCATCCCTGCAGGTCGCGCCGACACATATCTGCTATGCTGTCATTGCAGATCACTTCCATATTTCCATGGGTCAGATCTACAAGAAATGTCTGCCGGTCATACTTATCTTCATCGCTGTATGCTTCGGCTACTATATGATCCTTGTATAAGCAGAAAGGTGCGGATGATCCGCACCTTTTTCATTTCTCCCGCGTTGCAAAGCTGTCCAAATGTGCTAATATATATAAGCTATGTGCCCGTGGCGCAATTGGATAGCGTATCAGATTCCGAATCTGAAGGTTGAGAGTTCGAGCCTCTTCGGGCATACCTGAAAAAAGAACCGCAATGGTTCTTTTTTAGTTTCCTACGACCCGGTAGTTCATCCATTTTCCGCTGCGGTACCGGACAGCGAAGCAGATGCAGCGTACGATCCAGTCGATGAACATGCCGATCCAGACACCGATCACCCCGAAGCCGAATACCTTGGCCAGCAGCCAGCCACCGAACAGACGGCACACGAACATGGAGAGGATGCCGGCATACATGGTGTATTTTGCGTCTCCTGCGGCACGGAGCGCATTGGGCAGGACAAAGGCTATCGAATGCAATACAGTTGTGGCTACTGCGTCAATCAGGATGATACGCCGTACCAGCGCTGCTGTCTCCCCGGTGAGCGTATACAGAGGGATCGTCAGCGGAAGCGTAGCGGCCATCAGCAGACTCGATACCGCTTCCAGAACCATTGCGATCTTCAGCGTCCGGATGATCAGATACTTTGCGTCCTCATAATCCCCTGCCCCGACGCAGCGACCGACAACCGTGACAACCGCCATGCCCATCGCGCTGTCGGTGATATAGGCCAGGCTTCCCAGACTGTTCGCCACACCATTGGCTGCGATCTGTGATGTACCGAGTGTCGCCA
>JAFWJP010000208.1 GCA_017514645.1 Solobacterium sp.
CATCATCGATCCAGAGGATCCGTCTGGCAAAGCGGTTGTACAGTTCCCGGAATTCCGGACTCATATCCGGTTCCTTTTTCAGTTCTGTGACGATCAGGTGCGACCAGCGTTCCTTAGTGTTCAGTGCGTCATCATATGCCTGCTTCGTGCGTGCATCGAACAGGACCCACAGAATCGTATCAAAAGCATCAGGATGCTCATTCACATACATTCTGACCGTGCGTACGGCGATTTCTGCCGCTTCCTTCAGCGGGAAGCTGTAGACACCGGTGGAGACCGACGGGAAGGCAATCGTATGGATTCCCCTCTCCTCCGCCAGGCTCAGACTGTTTCTGTAACAGTCCGCAAGGTGTTCTGCTTCCCCATGATTGCCGCCGTTCCAGATCGGTCCGACGGTATGGATCACATAACTGCAGGGGAGATCATAGGCTCCGGTAATCTTCGCTTCCCCGGTAGCGCAGCCATGGAGTTTGCGGCATTCTTCCAGCAGCTTCGGTCCGGCTGCCCGGTGGATCGCACCGTCCACACCGCCGCCTCCCAGAAGTGAACTGTTCGCCGCGTTGACAATGGCTGTAACGCCGTGGTCCTCCGTGATATCACCGAGGACGGTCATGATCCTGGTCATAGAAAACGTTCTCCTGTGTCATAGTACATAACGACAATCATGGCATCTTTGGGCATCCAGTCATTTCTGTGAAACTTCTCAATGCCTTCGATCGATATGTTCGCTACGGTATTCCGTTCCTTGTCCGCGTCGATGACACGCTGGATCCGGATATCGGTGAATCCTGCTTTGTGCAGGTCTTCGCATACGGCTCTGTACGGCTTTCCCCTGTAGTAGGACGCAGAATGCGGTACCTTCACTTCATCCGGATGGGTGAGTTTCTCTTCTTCGTCACTGAACGGGAGGTAATAGGTAACCTCCACTTCTGCGTCTGTCTTCGTCCATTCCCCTTCCTTGAAGTCATTCCTGCCGTTGATCTTTACGCCGGTAACGCTGTTCTTCTTCAGGAAGACATTGCGTTCCGTATTCCGGTAATAACGAATATTCGTCATTCCGTGGCTTCTGAGGGCTTCTCTGACTTCCTCCAGGTCTTTGCCCAGGAGGGTCTTTTCACTGAACTCCAGAGGCTCGGATTCCGGTGTACGGTGATTTCTGAAAGCTTCGAAGTATTCCCTGGCTTTGGTGTAGTTCTCACTCTGTTCCCATTGTTTCGCTTCGTAGGCTCTTACGGCATTGAGGGGATGACTGCGGTTGGCAAACATCATGAATTCCATGGTCTTGTTCATGTTGTTGTCCTTCATCATCTCTTCGTATTCCTTGGCCTGGTTCATGAACGCTTCAAAGTTCATTCCATAGGGAATATCCTTGTCGAATCCGGCGAATCTGGCACAGACTTCGATCATCTTGTCTGCTGTACCGTCACAGAGGATGGCTGCCCTGTCCGCCGAGAATTCACTGCATCTCATCCAGTAGGCAAACGCGGCATTGATCGGTGCAAGTGCAATATTCCTGAGCGGCAGGAACGATAGTGCGCCGCTGAGGATCAGTGTTCCCATGGTCCGGTACAGAACATGATGGCAGACGATATGCCCGCATTCATGGGCCAGTACGGTAGGAATCAGTTCTTCCGGCAATGTTTCCAGAAGTCCGGACGTGATTACGATGAAAGGCTTCGTATCCCCTGAGGTATACGAATTGGGAAGTACATTCAGTTCCAGGAAGAGATCAGGAACTTCGATACCCAGTTTTTCACAGATGGGCAGCAGCATATGGTAGTACTGCGGCAATTGTTCCTCACTGATGCGGATATTGCTCGCCATGTTGTTGATGTACATCAGCTTTTCGTTCCAGGCGTTCATACAGGCTTTGAGCACCAGTGAAAAACCCGGTATCGACTGCAGTGCCTGAAGCGCTGCCTGATCCGATTCATGAATAAATACATTTTTGTTGATGGGCATAATACCTCCCCGTCAGTTCAATAACGGCATTTCCTTGTCGATCTTGTCCAGCAGTTCTGCATAATGCTGGGCTTCCTGCACCAGCATCTCCGAAACCAGCGCAACCGCGTCCGGTTTTGTCATTCCTGCTTCACACAGTTTCTCAATGATCAGATACATCGCTGCATGCTTCATCACCTCAGGCGGGAGTTCATTATCACACATAGCATGATCCTTCTTTCTTTTTCCTATTATAACCCTTTGTTCAGGCGGGTTTTACGATTCCTTCCAGGAGTTTTCCGACTTCTTCATCCTTTGTGAGATCATAGACGATCTGCAGATAGTATTCCGCTCCGGGTTCATGGTGTTCCAGGCTGTGCTTTCCCAGCTGATAGGCTGCACTGAGGATCCGGGGATCGGGACCGACAGGAAACTCATAGGTTTCCGAGAGTGCCTTGATTTCATCCGTTCTCAGCGCATGGATCTCCTCCTCGGCCTTCTGCTCAATGTAGAACAGTTCCGACGCTGCCTGCTTCGATTCCGGCTCCCAGCGCATGCTCAGATAGTACAGGAAGGTTGCTTCGGAATACTGTTTCCTTTCAATGAAGTAATAGCCGAGATCCCGGTAGGCTCTGGCCAGATACTTCGGACGGAAACAGTACTTGATGTTCTCAAGGACCTGTTCCAGATAGGCTTCCATGTTGCCCTGCATCTTGCAGGTTTCAGCGTATTCCGTGCGGATCTCCATGTCGCAGGGATTCCACTTCAGACCCTTTTCCAGGGCTTTCCGGGCTTCTTCCACCCTTCCCAGTTCCACTAAAAGGATTCCGTAGGTACCGTAGATGCGGCTCATGGGAACCGAAGCCCGGCGTACTTCCTTCAGCGGCTGATGGATGATGGTGTACAGAACTTCCTCAAACGCTTCATCAAACGAGAAATACGTACCGGTCTCATCGTCCGCGTACAGACCGCTCTCGGCCAGGGACACCAGTTCCTCCGCATCCTTCAGGGCTTCTTCATACTGTTCCCGGAACATCCTGAAACGGATGTTCTCCAGCTTCTCCAGAAACTGTTTACGTTCCTTCTCCAGCACATCCGCGAACTTTGCCTGTCCTTCTGCCGGCATCAGGCTGTAGATCAGCCTGCCGATGGCTTTGTGGATGTCCTTTGCCCGGGAGTGTTCCCGGTAGACATCCGCCATGTTCATCAGGTAGTCGTAGTCTTCCCGGGGATCCCCTGAAAGACCGGATTCAATATCACGCATGATCTCATCGTATGTTCTTTCACTCATCGTATTGTCCTCTGATACCATTGTAGTCCATTCTGCAGGAAAAACACCCGGTTCCGCTGCCGG
This sequence comes from Solobacterium sp., assembly GCA_017514645.1. GTDB lineage: Bacteria > Bacillota_I > Bacilli_A > Erysipelotrichales > Erysipelotrichaceae > Bulleidia. The sequence goes on from JAFWJP010000208.1 coordinate 3,296, forward strand.
GTGTTCCTGACCTGTTATTTGAAGAAATGGGCGTATTTCTCTTTGTCTTCGTCAGCGATGAGGTCGCGGACGCTGTTGGCATCGGTGATCTCATACAGGGGACGGGCGGGGACACCGACCGCAACCCAGCCGGCGGGAATGTCGCGGGTAACGACGCTGCCGGCACCGATGACCGCACCCTTGCCGATGGTTACACCGGCAATGACCGTAACGTTGCAGGCGATCCAGACATCGTCTTCGATGTGGATGGCCGGGGCGAATTCAGTGACGATGCGTCTGCCGTCCGCCAGGTGCGTGACACGCTCCGAAGCGATCAGCGGGTGATTGGTCGCCATGAGGGATACATTCGGTCCGATGGAGACATTGTTGCCGATGTAGATCGGTCCGTCATCCATGGCTGTAAAGTTGAAGTTGGCCAGGAAATTGTCCCCGATGTACATGTGCTTGCCGTAATTGATCTGCATCGGTCCCTGGAAGCGGAAGTTCGTACCGATCTTCCCCATGATCTTCTGAATGATCTCCTTCCGCTCAGGATCGTATTCATCCAGCTGATTGTAGCGCTGGCAGGCAGCGTGCGTTTCGTGCTTGATCTTCAGCAGTTCCGGATCGGTAAGATCAAACAGCTTACCGGCGTAGATCTTCTCTTCTTCTGTCATAGATAGCTCCTTTACACAATTCCTGCGCTCCTGATGGGAATATGAACCTCCGGGAGGAAGCGCTGGACGATCTGATAGATTCCCCGGAACAAGGTGATGACCCTGTGTTCCTGGATCATGTTGTCCCTATACTTGGCGGTATAGGCAGGATCGTACGTCTCAGGATCGAGATCGAGGATGTTGAGGGCGGTGATGCGGTGACTGCCGAAGAC
>JAFWJP010000209.1 GCA_017514645.1 Solobacterium sp.
CCTGCAGGTATGGGGTACGGTCGTAGCCCGGAAAGATCCGAATCCGAAGATCGAAACCGGTGAGATCGAAGTCAGGGCAACGGATGTAAAGATCATCAATACAGCTGCGACGCCGCCGATCATCATTGCGGATGATACGGATGCGTCGGAGGATGTCCGCCTGAAGTACCGTTATCTGGACCTGCGCAGACCGTCTCTTCAGAAGATCCTGATGACGCGTCACAAGGTCTGCATGGTTACACGGAAGACGCTGGATGAGATGGGCTTTGTAGAGGTGGAAACGCCGATCCTGGCCCGTTCCACACCGGAAGGTGCGAGAGACTATCTGGTACCGTCCCGTCTCTACAACGGCAAATTCTAGGCTCTGCCGCAGTCGCCGCAGATCTACAAGCAGCTCCTGATGATCGGCGGAATGGAGAAGTACTTCCAGATCGCCAGGTGCTTCCGTGATGAAGACCTGCGCGCTGACCGTCAGCCGACATTCACCCAGATCGACGTCGAAATGAGCTTTGTGGATGAAGATGATGTCTTTGCGGTCGTGGAAAAGCTGATGCAGGAGATCTTCAGGGAGATCCGCGGCTACAAGGTAGAGGATCATTTCCTGAGACTGACCTGGAATGAATGCATGAAGCGCTTCGGAAGCGATAAACCGGATATGCGCTACGGCTATGAGATCCAGGATATCAGCGAAGTCTTCCGCGAAACAGGATTCAACGTATTCCGCACGGTTCTGGAGAACGGCGGTGAGATCGACGCGCTGAAGTTTGATGAAGCAGCGGCAGCCTACAGCCGCAAGAAACTGGATGAACTGCAGGAATTCATCAAGCATAACTTCCGGGCGAAGGCACTTGCCTGGCTGAAGATGGAGAAGGGAGAGCTCTCCGGATCCATCGCCAAGGGAATCAGTGCTGAAGAGAAGACAGCGCTCATTGAGCGTCTGGCCATCACGGACAATGATCTGGTCCTGATCGTAGCGGACAAGCCGCAGATCGCGGAAACAGCGCTTGGTGCTCTGCGTATCCGTCTGGCACATGAGCTGGACCGTGTACCGAAGGAGGAAATGTACAAGTTCCTCTGGGTCACCGATTTCCCGATGTATGAATGGGATGAAGAGGAGCAGAGGTGGCAGGCAGCGCATCATCCGTTTACAGCGCCGCGTGTCAACGATATCAATGAACTGTTCACCGATCCGGGTCATGTCATGAGCCGGGCATATGACCTGGTTCTGAACGGCTATGAGCAGCTGAGCGGCTCCATTCGTATCTATGACCAGAACATGCAGGAGAAGGTGTTCGAATCCATCGGCATGACGATGGAACAGGCACATCAGAAATTCGGCTTCTTCCTGGATGCCTTCCAGTACGGAGCACCTCCTCACGGAGGATTTGCCATCGGTCTGGAACGTCTGATCATGGTTCTGTGCGGTACGGACAACATCCGTGATGTCGTTGCGTTCCCGACCAACAACAGTGCAGTGGACCTGATGAGCGATTCACCGAACATCGTTGATCAGAAACAGCTCGATATTCTCGGACTGAAGATCGCAGAGAAAAACTAAAAAACATATAATGCCGGGCGCACAATGTCAAGACTGTTATTGCGTGCCCGGTATTGTTATGATGAAACTGCAGGAAGGCTACTTTGATTTTCCTACATATTGTTATAAGGGAGTTCTGACCGGAGAGGTCTGTGTGAATGCCCGGTGCGGCCGGGAATCCTGAGGGCTGACCAAGAACACCCACCTCTACATAAGAGGGAACATATCACTCCTTCCTGC
>JAFWJP010000210.1 GCA_017514645.1 Solobacterium sp.
GTATCTGTATCATACAGAGGAGCGGTCTGTGAGGCGCATGACCTATTCCGGCAATAACGCTGACGCGGTATGGGATGATGCAGAAACACTGCTGTTTCCAAGTGAACGGAGAGAGGAGGACAAGCCCGCCGGTACAGAGGAGAAGGCGGTGTTCTATCGTCTGAATATCCACGGTGGTGAGGCGCACGAAGCCTTTACGGTGGAGCGCAATGTCACGGATATCCGCAGATTGAGAGAAGGCATCTATGTTATGGAGATCCTGACAGACCGTTACCGCCCGGATACGGATGACAAGGAGATCCTCCAGGAAGAACAGGATTATCATGTGGTCGAGGAAGTACCGTTCTGGGGGAACGGCAGGGGTTATATAGCCGGAAAGCGGAGCGGTCTCTGGCTCTATACGGAAACAGACGGAAAGCTGACAAAGATCACTGAGGAATATGAGAACGTTGAGCAGTGGGAAGTACAGGACAGCAGCATTCTCTATATCAGCCGTACCTATGAATCCCGGTTCCCGATGACTTCGGAACTGAAACTGTACAATACGGACACGAAAGAGATGAAGACCATTGTTGAAGGCGGTAAGCTTCGTGTGGATTTCGCGGTATTTGCCGGCGAGACGGTTGTCTACGGTGCCAGTGACATGAAGCAGTGGGGAGACGGTCAGCTGCCGGATCTCTTCCGCTGGAATCCGGCAGATGATACAACGATGTGTATACGGAATGAAGAAGAACTCAGTTTTGAAGAGGCACCGATCTCCGATGCATCGTACGGAGGAGGGCAGACAGTTGTCAGCCGGAACGGCAGTGTCTTTATGATAGTCCTGAACGGTTTCCGCAGTGAGATCTACCGATTCACACCGGAAAACACGCTGGAAAAGATGACTGCGTTCGACGGTGCAGTGAAGTGCTTTGATACAGACGGAAGCCGCATCTTTGCGGTTGCGGCAGAAAAAGACGGTCTGCCTGCACTGTGGTGCGGACAAAAGGAACTGGAAAAAGTTCTGGACCCGAATGAAGAGTACCTGAAGACGCACGCAGTCGCATAGACGGAGTATATTCCGTTCCGGAATGAGACAGGTCTGCTGATTGACGGATGGGTGATCAGACCGGTTGATTTCGATGAGAACAAAACCTATCCGGGTATCCTGGAGATTCATGGTGGCCCGAGGGGTGCCTACGGAGAGATCTTCTTCCACGAAATGCAGCAGTTTGCGGCAGAAGGCTTCATCGTATTCTTCTGCAATCCGCGCGGTGGCTCCGGCAGAGGTGAAGCCTTTGCGGATCTGCGGGGAAAGTACGGTACGATCGATTACCGGGATCTGATGGATTTTACAGATCATGTGCTGGCATGCGTTCCGCAGCTGGATCCGGAGCGTCTCGGTGCCTGCGGTGGTTCCTACGGTGGTTTCATGTGCAACTGGATCGAAGGACATACCGACCGGTTTGCGGCCATTGCGTCCCAGCGGAGCATATCCAACTGGGTGGCGGATTTCGGCTCCAGTGAGATCGGTGTTACCTTTGATGCCAACGAGATGGGCGCAACACCGTGGAAAGACATGGAGAAGATGTGGGAACAGTCACCGCTGAAGTATGCCGACCGGGCAAAGACACCGATCCTGTTCATTCACTCACTCTGTGACTACAACTGTACGGTCGACCAGGGGGCGGAGATGTTTACAGCGATGAAGTATTTCGGTGTGCCTTCCCGGATGGTCCTGTTTGAAGGGGAGAATCACAGCCTGTCCCGCAGCGGAAAACCGAAACACAGACTGCGCAGACTGAAGGAAATGAATGACTGGTTCCGGCGCTATATGATGAACGAGAAGGGAAACGGAGGACTCTAACATGTTGATCAAAAACGGCAGGATCTTCGACGCGGTTCATGAAGAACCATACAAAGCAGACATACTGATTGAGAACGGAAAGATCAAGGCGATCGGCACTGGTTTTGACGACCCGGATGTCTTTGATGCGGACGGTCTGGATATCTATCCCGGCTGGGTGGATGCGCACAGTCATCTCGGTCTGTCCGGATACGGTATCGGCTTTGAAGGAAATGACTACAACGAGATCAGCGATATCTGTACACCGCAGCTGCGGGGAATCGACAGCTTCAATCCCCTGGATCCGTCTGTACACATGGCCGCAAAAGCAGGCGTCACAACGATCGCTTCCGGACCGGGCAGTGCCAATGCCATCGGCGGTACCTGGTTTGCCTTCAAACCGGTGGGCATCTGCGCGGATGATATGGCCATCAAGGATCCTATCGCCATGAAAGGCGCTCTGGGTGAGAACCCGAAGCGGGTCTACAGGGACAAAGGCGCAAGTGCCCGGATGTCTACGATTGCCCATATGCGCAATCTTCTGTTCCGCACCAGAGACTACCTGGCACGCAAGGAGGCTGCGGGCGGTGACATCACGCGCATGCCCGGCTTCGATATGAAGCTGGAGGCGATGATCCCGGTCATCAAAGGAGAACTTCCCCTGAAGATCCACGCACATCAGGCCAACGATATTCTCGGAGCGATCCGTGTTGCAAAGGAATTCGGTGTCCGGATGACCCTGGAACATGTAACGGAAGGTCATCTGGTAGCGGAAAAACTTGCGGAGAACAAACAGTACATGCTCGCTGTCGGCCCGACATTCACCGACGCATCCAAATTCGAGCTTCGCAATATCTCCTGGACAACAGCCGGCATGCTGGCGGATCTTGGATGCCATGTATGCATCATCACGGATCACCCGTTCGCTCTGGAGTACAACTTCCCGCTCTATGCA
>JAFWJP010000211.1 GCA_017514645.1 Solobacterium sp.
AGTATGAGTGGATCAATCCTGTTTCCATCAATTATGCAACACGGTGGTTCTGGAAAAACGGCTGTGATGGATTTGACTGTACCGTTGGCGGATGAAGTTTGCTATACTTGATAACGTTATATGAAACCAGCAATCAGCGTCATTATCCCGGTTTACAATATTGAAGCCTACATTGAAGAGTGTCTCTCCAGTGTCTTTCAGCAGACATACCCTGATCTCGAAATCATCGCTGTCAATGATGGTTCCACCGACCGCAGCAGAGAACTGCTGCAGGCCTGTGCTGCTTCGGACAGCCGCCTGGTGATCCTGGACAAGGAAAACGGGGGTCTGTCCGATGCACGGAATCATGGTCTTTCTGCGGCGCACGGGGATTACGTCATGTTTGTGGACGGAGATGATCGTATCCGCTGTGATGCGGCAGAGCTCCTTTTCAGGGTCTGTACGGAGAATGATGCGGATATTGCGGTCAGTGATATGGAGTATTTCTACGAAGACGGTGAACGGAGTTTCTCCAGCGGAGGCGTATTCCGGGTGACGGACGCAGCAGCCATGCCGTCGCTTGTGTCCATCAACAACAGTGCCTGCAACAAGCTGTTCCGCCGCAGTCTGTTTGATGATCTGCGTTTCCCGGTGGGAAAGTACTATGAAGACCTGGCAACGGTACCGGTACTGCTGTACAAAGCGGAACGCGTTGCGAAGGTCGATGAACCTCTTTATGAATACCGTCAGCGAAGAGGATCGATCGCGCACACCGCGTCCAGAAAGATCTTCGATATCTACGATGCGTTGGACGGTGATATTGCCTATGTAAGGGAACACGGGAATGAGCCGGAAGTACTGAAGGCGCTGTATTCCCTGTATATTGTCCATGGTCTGGATCTTACAACGCTGCGCATCAAGGATTTTGATGATAGGAATATCAGAGGAGAGTATCTTCTGGAGAATATGACACGCCTGAAGAGATCCTATCCGGATTACCGGAAGGATGAAGCGTACCGCACGGCAGGGTGGAAGAAGAAACTGATCTGGGGTATGCTTGAAAAAGGAAGAACAGAACGGGTACTGAAGATCTATGACCGCTAAGCGCAGGATACTGTTTGTGAATGATGAGATGAAGATGGGCGGAGTTGCCAGGGTGCTGAATACTCTGATGCGTGCGCTTCCCCGGGATCTTTATGAAGTGGATCTTCTGGTCCTTCATAAAGACGGAATGCTGCTGGAAGAGATTCCGGAAGATGTAACGGTCTATGAAGGCAGCAGTTTTTTCTGTACGGTGGATCAGTCACTGTCGTCCCTGATCAAAGGAAGGGAACCCGATCTGATCTTCAGCAAACTGCGTCTTCTTTTTTATATGAAGACCGGTCTGATCAGGAAACGGATCGAACAGGAGAGAAAAAGGATCCTGCAGAAACACTATGATGTTGAAGTCGCGGCGAAGGAAGGCTTCTGCACGATCTTTACAGCCTGCGGGGACAGCGACCGGAGGATCAACTGGGTACTTACCGATTACAGTGTGAACAATTACTCCCATAATCATATGAAACTGGTGAAGGATGCTCTGAGCAGGATCGACCTGAACATCGCGGACAGCGAACAGGCACTGAAAGCCTACATGAATGTGTTCGGTATCGAGAACGGTACGACGATCCACAATCTGATGGATGTGGACAAGGTAACGCGCGGCATGCAGGAGGAAGAGGACAGCATTGTCCGGGATTCTCTGCCCGATGTGATCACGGTTGCCCGCTTCCATCCGCAGAAGGGTTTGGACCGGCTGCTTCGGGCCAGCAAGGAGGCCTATATTGCGGGGAATCCGCATCACCTGTATCTGGTGGGCGGGGGAGAACTGGAGGATGAGCTGAGGCATATCGCTGATGAACAGCATATGGATCATGTACACTTCCTGGGTTACCGCTCCAATCCGTATGCATTGATCGCTCACTGCGATCTGTTTGTGCTGAGCAGCCTGTATGAAGGCTTTGCCACCGTAATCAATGAGAGCCTGATTGCCGGAACCCCGGTGCTTACGACCCGGGTGAGCGGTACGGAAGAACAGATCACGGATCCGATGTACGGATGGATCGTGGAAAATGATGAGAAGTCCCTGACGGAAGGTTTGAAGAACGCATTGTCATCCCTTGCGGATCTTCAGGACATGAAAACCTTTCTGAAGAATTATACATATAACAACGAGGCTGTCCTGGAACAGTTTGTAAAGGTACTGTAAGCGATGAAGAAACCATTGTGGGAACATATACTGCATCTGCTGATCATTGCGCTGGTCGCTGTCCAGCCGCTGATCGACATGGATTATCTTTTCTATGAGACACTGGACAGGATGGGACTCCCGCGTTTCAGTACGATCATCCGCTTTGTCATACTTCCGCTTCTGGTGATCCTGACGTTCTTCCTGCGGGAAAAGCCGAAGAAGAAGGTATTCGCACTGGCGGCGGTCTACGGTTTGATCCTGGCGGGTTATTTCGTCATGCACCACCGGCAG
>JAFWJP010000212.1 GCA_017514645.1 Solobacterium sp.
ATCTATTCTTCCCAGCATCAGCACGAACTGTGCTATGCTGCGGCATACAACATTCTGGGTCCTTATGTTTATCAGGGTGTGCTGATCTCCAATGCCTGGGAAAACGGATTCCGGAACAACTGGGCCAACAACCACGGCAGTACCGTACGGATCGGCGAGGATGACTACGTGTTCTATCACCGGCATACCTGCGGTACCCAGTACAGCCGGCAGGCATGTGCGGAAAAGATCCTGTTCCGGAACGGGCACTTCGAAACTGCGGAAGTCACCTGTCAGGGAATCGCCGGGGATGTTCTTCCGCCGGGTTCCTATCCGGCCGGTATTGCCTGTTTCGTCTGTGATGGTGATGGCGGATCATTCATTCCCTTCGGCGCAGAACCGATGGATACAGCAAGAATTGAAGGGGACAATATCGTAAGTATTACGCAGTCAACGATCGTATTCCGATATTTCGCGGATGTACAGTGCGTTACTCTGCATCTGACAGATGCGGCGGACGGGAGTGTGAAGCTCTATATGAAGGGCAGTCTGCAGGATGAATCTGCACTGAAACACACAGTCCGGCTGTATGGTGTACAGCACGATACCGATGTCACTCTGGTGTTCAGCGCGCAGGCACCGGTCATTCTGGAACGAGTGGAAATCGAGGGAATCAGTCATGAAACTCTATGAGGAAATCAAGCAGTATATACCGTTCAATGAACAGGAAGAAAAAGACCGCGGGGAGATGCTGCGGTTCCTGGAACGGTATCCGGACGCTATGTACCGGGAGAACACCCTTGGACATTTCACGGCCTCTGCCTGGATCGTCAATCCGGAACGGACAAAAACCCTGATGGTCTACCACAATCTGTATCATTCCTGGGCCTGGACCGGAGGTCATGCGGACGGGGACACGGATCTGCTGTTTACGGCGCTCCGGGAAGCGAGGGAAGAAACAGGCATTATCCATGTCCGTCCGGTTCTGGATGAAATCTTCAGCCTGGAGATCCTTGCGGTTGAGGGGCATATCAAGCACGGTAAATACGTATCATCCCATCTTCACTACAATGTTACCTATCTGCTGGAAGCTGATGAAACAGATGATCTGAAAGTAAATATATCCGAAAACAAAGCGGTACGCTGGTGGAACCTCGACGAAGCAGTCAGGGCATCCACGGAACCATGGATGGTGGAAAACGTTTACCGGAAACTGATGGAAAAGACGCGAAAGATTGGTGAAATCGCTGAGGAAACAGTACCCGGAGACGGGAGTTAGCGTATAATAACACTACGGAGGTTTTATGGAACAGCTTGAATTTAAGTTTGATACACAGTTGCTGATCGACGGTCATGATCTGGATGAAGACAAGATCAATGATTACATTACAGAGCACTTCAAGGGTGACTGCCTGCTGGTGGTCGGTGATGATACACTGATCAAGATCCACTTTCATACCAATGAACCCTGGAAGATCCTGGAATACGGACAGTCGATCGGTGACATCTATGACGTCGTCGTCGAGAATATGCAGCGGCAGGAAGAAGGTCTGCAGGGATAATAAAAATACAGCAGAAGCTGTATTTTTTGTCTCGGCTATTCCGGCAGTTTCTCTACAAAATCCTTGATACGGTCGAAGGATTGCTCGGTCAGATCATGTTCGACACGGCAGGCATCCTGAAGAGCTGTTTCTCCGTCAACACCAAGGTAGACGAGAAGTGATGTCAGGATCCGGTGCCGTTCATCGATCCGTTCTGCGATGTTCCGGCCAGGTTCAAGCAGATGGAGAGTTCCGTCCTTTTCCATTGTGATATAGCCGTTCTCCC
>JAFWJP010000213.1 GCA_017514645.1 Solobacterium sp.
AGAGAATTGTTTACGATTACAGTAGCGGTCGGCAGGCCGGTCGTTGTCGGTCAGGATGGCCGTAACGGGAGACGTCAGCTGATACCGATCCTGGATGGTACTCTGGAAGGAAAGGATCCGGAGGGAAAGGAACTGCACGGAACGGTTCTTCCCGGGGGTGTGGATTCCCAGGTGATCCGTCCGGACGGTAAATGTGAGCTTTCGGCAAGATATGCTGTGCGTCTTGATGACGGCTCTTCCTTCTACATTGAGAACAACGGAATCCGGACGGTACCGCAGGAATATGCAGAAGTAGTACTGAGGGGTGAATTCGTGGATCCTTCGCTGTATTATTTCGCGACGGTTCCGTCATTTGAAGCCTACAGTGATAACCTGCGCTGGCTGGAGAATTACGTGTTCTTCTGCCGGGCTGTGAGGGAGCCCGATACCGTACGCATTGTATACTGGATCATTGAGTGAACATACAGCAGAACAGGAGCACGATAGTGATGACTATGAACGGAACAGATCTTGTACAGGCAGAATGTGATGTGTTTCTTCGGAACTATGCATTGATGCTCAAGGATGATTTCTGGCCCAGCGATATCGTTAGAATTGCGGCAGCAGGCATTGCGATGGCAGGCAGGCAGACTCCGGACATGGAAAGGATCGATTTCTGCCGCAGGCTGATGAAAGCACGGGAGGGTTTCTTCTCTACTCTGAGGGGCACCGGTTCCTATGTCTACATCATCAAAATGGCAATGAGTGATGATCCGGAAGCATATCTTGAGCATCTTTCACAGGTTCATGCAATGCTGAAAACGAGTATCTTTGAAAGTGGTATATCAGTTACAGCAGCGATGAATATTGTGGATATTGTTCCGCCTGAACAGTACGCTGTCATTGTGAAACGTACACTGGATATTTACGATGAGATGAAGTCTGCCCACTGGTTCATGACATCGGAGGAGGATATGGCATTTGCAGCCTTGATGGCCATGACGGGAGACAGTCCTTATGTGATTCACCGCAAAGCAGAAGAGATCTACGGAATCCTGAAGGGAACACTGAGAGTTCATGACAATACGATACAGACCATCAGTCACATCCTGTCATTGTATGATGGTGAGATCGTGCCGATGTGCAATATGGTTGTGCAGCTTTTCGACGGTCTGAAGGAAGCGGGTCATGCAATGGATACGAATTCCACGGCTGTTGTGCTGTCAACGTTTGCAGCGAGCAGAACGGAGATCCGGGATCTGATCATGAACATTGCGGCAGCAGATGACTATCTGATACAGTTCAAACCGTTCCGGGGCTTTTTCGGACAGTCAGCAAGGATCCGCAGAATGATCGCTGTCCTCTGCGTGCAGAGGGAGAGAACAGCGCGGACAGCGGTCTGTCAGCATCTGTGACAGCGGCGGTTATGATCTCTATCGTCATCAGAGCGGCTCAGGCTGCAGCAGCTGCAGCAGCTTAATACACAAAGGAGAAAGAACAATGGAGTATGAAATCATCGGAGGTGCGTTTCCTGTCGTGGAGTGCTACCTTGAACA
>JAFWJP010000214.1 GCA_017514645.1 Solobacterium sp.
TATCCCTTTTTCTGGTATTCCCGCAGAATTCCGGACCATCTTTCAGGTACAGGGACGGGATCGGTCTGCATGGTTTCAAACGCATGCAGAAGGTCACGATAGCTCTGCTCGCGGGTATAGGATACGGAACTGTCCTTCAGGTCTGCGTCCAGGAGTGCTGCGCGGTATTTCGGCAGCCGGATCCGGCCGGTGCGCAGATCATTGGTGCTGAAGGCCATATCCTCATTCAGCCGGGCAAGATCCCGGAAGCTGTCCTGATCCAGATCGATGAAGTCACCGTTCTTCAGCCGGTGATATTTCTTCTTCATATCATAGCGGGACAGGATCTCTGCCAGTTCCTCCGGACGCATGGTATCGGTGAACAGATCCAGCTGCAGGATATCGCCGGAGACGCTGACACCGAGGTGGAGCGTCGGCGCGGAGCGGACCTGGATTTTTTTCAGCCGGTCGGAAACATATACATTTCCCAAAGTCTGGAAATGCGGGATTCCTTCCTTCAGCAGTCGGTACATTCCGTCCGGATCGTTGATCAGGACAAGACGATGGTTCTCCGGGTCAAAGGAGTTGAACCAGGAGGAAACATCCGTATCATATGCCTTTTCTTCTGCAGAATTCCTGTGCGGATCCTGTTGTTCCAGCGGATCGAGCAGGTTGTATTTCTTCTGGCCGTATACGGCGTACAGTTCGGCATTGATCGTTTCTTCCTGCGGCAGGTCGAGCCGGATCTCGAACACCGGGCGCATGGGCAGCCATACGGCGGGGTCATAGCCGCTGAGTTCGGGTACAGTGTGCTTCTGCAGCGCCGGATACAGTTTCCTCGTGAATGCCGCAATATCGCGTTCGGCGATGTATACCTGATCACCGTTGTGCTGATCTGCGTACTTCAGCAAAGCATTCATCTCTGTCTTCCGTGCACGGCGCAGCAGCGTCTTCGTTTCCGGCAGGATGAAATACAGCCAGCGAGCACCTTCCAGGCGGTCCGGCATACTCAGAACAAACGAGTATCCTTTGTCGTCCTTCCGTATGGATGACATGACGGGGGAATCACCTTCCTGGACGAACCAGATACCGGCTTCCTGCGCGCGTCTTCCGCCCTGCAGGGTACAGTCCATCAGACAATGATCCAGAAGATCGATGAATTCATCCAGGTATCTGCCCTTCAGGATCAGATCACGGGAGATATGGGTATTGTCCTGATTCCGGTAGGAGTAGGACCACCAGTAAGGATCATCCTTGTAGGAACTGCTGACCATGTCCAGATCGTAAAGCCAGTGCAGAAGCGGCAGGGAGTCTTCTGTGAAGGAATCATCGCAGGGAATGAAGGAAAGATCTTTCCCGTAGATGATCGTATCTTTCTCTTCCAGGGCGCTCATGAGGGCATGTACGCTCTTCAGGACGTATTCTTTGTGTCCTTCTCTGCCGATGCGGAATTCCGCGTGCATGGCATGGTTACGGGGATCCAGCGAAACGATCGGACGGATGCGTACGGTATGCGATGTATCCGGGCGGTTCTCTTCCGGAGGAACCTGTTCGATCAGCGACAGCACAGAAGGATCGCTGGGACGGGGTCCGCCTCTGCCGATGCGGATCCGGCCGCTTTCCCGGGCATCTGCGTACATGATCAAAGCGGCTGCGATATGCCGGCAGGGTTCTTCCGTTTTCCGGAACAGGGCGCATCCGCACTCACAGTTGAGCAGGAAACCTGTCCGGTCATTGACCGTTGCCCGGGCATGATAGACCTGTCCGTCGTGCGTATCAAAGATATCACCGTGCAGGGACACCGTACCGCTGCTCTCAAAGTATTGCAGACGCCGGTTCATATCCGACATCCGCAGCTGCATACCTTCATTGAAGACATCAGGTGAACAGATCATCTGTACATCATCGATCGTAAACATGGGCTTTCTCCGTATCTTTCATCATATCATGGAAAAAGAAATCACCGGAAAACAAAAAAGAAACAGTACACATGAACTGTTTCTTGGCCAGCTTTCAGTTTGATATTTTTGTAGTCTATCCCGGAATGCTCTGGTATTTAAATAGTTAAAACCTCCGTCTTCCGACCGCACGGGCATTATCAGTATAGAGGTTCTTAATTGTCTGTACGCCCGTTTCACGCTGTAAATCTGAGCGGTTTTATAACGCTGTACAGGAATTTCAGGATTTGTTGATTTCGAACCGGTATTCAATTTCGATAATGCCATCATTGTCGATTTTTATGCCCGGTGCATTGAAGAACAAGATCAGATTCATGACGTTCTGATACTGTTCTTCAAGGACAATATCACTGTTGAACTTTGCGGTTATATAATACCTTCCGCCGGCAATCGGCAGGAGATTCCCGTCCAGATCATCATCTGTATAAGTCACAGGATTCTCATGATCAGTGAAACCGGGCACACGGTTGGTATCAGACGCATAACTGTCCAGAAGCTCCCAGGAATAATAGACCACGGTATACTCCAACGGATCCGCAGAGAATTCCAGGGTAACAGTATCATCCGCAATTCCCTCCAGTTCCGCAGGTACGGGGTCATAGGAGAATCCGACAAAACCGGGAATATAATAACAATTACCATCGGTCACCTGACGCGGAACAAGTACGGAATCTGCTGTATCAAAGACAAGCTGCAGCTGCGGAATTCCGATGTACATATCCGCGGGATACGGATCTGCAGGTGTATAGAGAACGTTTTCAATTTCATCCCAGGGAATCGTGCCGCTGGTTTTGTAATAACTTGTTGTTTGGTATTCCTGTGAATCATCGGGATCTGAATTGTATTCGTTCAGGACAAGAAGCTGATCCTGTAAAACAATACTGTAAGGTGTGCCGTCGGAAACATATGATACAAGCACAGCTGGTTTGGTAGGCCGTGGTTCTTTGGTGCCGCGGTATGGTGTTGATTCATACGTGTAGTCCGCGATGATCTCCATTAATTGTGTTTCATCATTGCATTCGTAGAATTCAATGGTCGGAGTGTCGTGGAGCGGAGAGTCATGGTTCAGAGCGACTGCCATGATTTCTGCATTCTCTTGATTGAAAGGCAAAACAAAACTCTTTTCATCAGACCCGGCAGAGCTGCATGCGCTTGCGGACAGAGCGGCGAAAGCTATAGACAATGTTGAGATAAGTAACTTTTTCATAGTGTTTGATGTAATCATAACGATACCTGCCTGTATTATATGTTCAAAAGACGCTTTATCATTAATACACTCTAACAATATACAGTTAAAGGCAATAAATGAGATTGATTATAATGTTCATAGTAATGAACCACCTTGTTAATTGAAGAGTAATCAAAAAACATTCAATACGTTCGTTTTTCGGGATATTGTTGGCTTTTTCCGGGATATCCCCAAAATAAGGGGTAATATCCCAGAAATGAACAATACTGCATACAAACA
>JAFWJP010000215.1 GCA_017514645.1 Solobacterium sp.
GGACATGCAGATGTTCATGTTCTCCGACCTGGTCGGTTCCGGTCTGCCGATCTGGCTGCCGAACGGCTTCACAATGCGCCGCGTCCTGGCCGATTACATGATGGACCGCGAACTCAACAGCGGCTACATCCATGTCAAGACACCGGTCGTTGCCAATGTCCGTCTGTACAAGACATCCGGTCACTGGGCACACTACAGGGATGATATGTTCCCGGAGATGCCGATGGATGAGGATGAGTCCTATGTCCTTCGTCCGATGAACTGTCCGGAGCACATGGTCATCTACAAGTCCCAGCTGCATTCCTACCGTGATCTGCCGATCCGTATCGCTGAAATCGCGGATGACTTCCGCTATGAAGCAAGCGGTGCGCTGACAGGCATGGAGCGTCTGCGCGGCTTTGCCCAGAACGATTCACATATCTTCGTCCGCCCGGATCAGATCAAGGAGGAGTGCCAGAGGGTCCTGGACCTGATCATCAGCGTCTACAAGGACTTCGGCATCAAGGATTACCGTTTCCGTCTGTCCCTGCGTGATATCAACAACAAGGACAAGTACTTCGGCAATGATGAACTCTGGGAGATGAGTGAAACTGCGCTGAGAGAAGTGCTGATCGAGCGGAACGTCGACTTCTACGAGGCACCGGGTGAGGCAGCATTCTATGGTCCGAAGATCGATGTACAGATCCGTACGGCTGTCGGCCATGATGTCACGATGTCCACGGTTCAGGTCGATTACCAGCTGCCGCTGCGCTTCGAACTGTCCTATATTGATGAGAACGGACAGAAGCAGACACCGATCGTCATTCACAGAGCGATCCTGGGTTCCCTTGACCGCTTCATGGCGATCCTTCTGGAAGAGACAAAGGGTGTTCTGCCGGTCTGGCTGGCACCGACGCAGATCGAGATCCTGCCGGTATCACCTGAGAAGCATATTGACTATGCAAATGAACTGGCAGATGAACTGAAGGCCTGCAAGCTGCGTGTAGAAGTCGATGCGCGCAATGAGAAGCTCGGTTACCGTGTCCGTGAAGCACAGACGAGGAAGATTCCTGTGGAACTGGTCGTCGGTGATGATGAGGCGGCAAACCGTATGGTAACGATGCGCCGCTACGGCAGCAAGGAAGAGACAAAGATGTCGTTTGCCGACTTCAAGGAACTGATCAGGAAAGAAATAGAAAGTAAGAGATAACAACGATAACAATGAACAAGTTTATCAAGGTTTTACTGGCAGCACTTCTGCTGTCAGGCTGCGCTGCAGCGAATGAACCGGGGGATGAAACACCGGAGGAAACCGTTCCGGAGAAAACGGAACTGAAGATCCTGGCACCTTCCGGAGCACCTTCCATTGCCATGCTCGGGGCATTCGAGGACGGATTTGAGATTACGACCGTTGATGGACCGGATGCACTTCAGGCAGCGTTTGCCAATCCGGAGCCGGAATACGATGTCATCGTTGCGCCTACAAACCTCGGTGTGAAGCTGATCCAGGCCGGCAAAGCCCAGTACAGGCTGTATGATGTCCTGGTATGGGGCAATCTGTATCTGCTCGGTACATCCGCTGATGTTCTGGAAAATCCGGATGCCCGTGTCGCGGCATTCGGTGAAGCTGCAGTTACAGGACTGGTCTTCAAGAAGGAATTCCCGGAACTGGCTGAGAAGGCACAGTGGTATCCGTCGGTTGCGGATGCCAGAGCAGCTCTGCTTGCCGGAGAAGCGGATGTAACACTGATCGCGGAACCGGCTGCGACCGCAACAATGGCTGCGGGCAAGGACAAAGGACTGGATCTTGTCATCGTAGCGGATCTGCAGGAACAGTGGCCGGTGGAAGGCGGCTATCCGCAGGCATCCCTGTTTGTCAGAAGCGATCTGCTGGAAGAGAACCCGGATGCGTTTGTCTATCTGGAAAAGGTCCTGAAGGACTATGCGGATGAGATGAATGCGGCGGACGACAAGAGTGCGGTCGCTGAACTGGTGGAGAAGGTCGGTGCTGATGTTCTCGGTGTACCGAACGGACAGATCATTGCCAAGACCTGGAACCGCATGGGAATCCGCATTAACCGCGGCGCTGATGTGATCGAGGAATTGAATGCCTTCCTGTCGATCTTCGGCATCGCAGACTGCACCGAAGCAGTAGCGAAGTAAGTGATCAGGAACCTCTCTGATGCATGACATCAGGGAGGTTTTTTCATGCACAGGAAAGTGGCGGAAAACAGGTGATTTTCTTTGAGAAAACATACACAATAGTGTATGATATTTGAGGTATAGTATGCTGAAACGGGAGTATTTCGCGTCTTTTGCGTTGATGCTGGTGGTATGGATCATCGTTGCTGCAGCTGTCGGCAACGATATACTGATTCCGTATCCTGCGGATGTTCTGAAACAGGTCTGTGCGCTGGCGGTATCGTCATCTGGCTGGCGCAGTATTCTGGCGACATCCGTGCGTGTGCTGAAAGGGTCGTTTCTGTCCTTTGCGGTTGCGCTCATCGCTGCTGTATGCGCGGATGCGTCCCGTACTGCCGACCGGCTGTTTGCGCCGCTTGCGGTCCTTGCGAACACCGTGCCGAACATCAGTTATATTATTATCGCTCTGATCTGGCTGGGATCCGAGGGGGCAGTATCCATGGTGACATTCATGATCCTGTTCCCGCTGTTCTTCAACAGTTTCCGCAATCGTCTGGTTTCCGTTGCCGGGGAACTGGGGGATGTGCGGAGCATCTATCCCGAGACATTCCTTGCCCGTACCTGGAAGGTAACGCTTCCGATGCTGTATCAGGAGATGATCCTGAGCGCAAAGACAGGAATATCCATGGGACTGAAGGTTGGGGTAATGGCAGAGATCCTTGGTTCAGTTCGAATTGGTATCGGCCGTCAGATGAGCTATGCGAAAGCAAATCTGGATACCACCGGGCTCATTGCCTGGACGGTGATCATCATACTGCTTTCAGTTATGGTGAATCTGGCTTTTGATCTTTTATTGAAAAGAATGAAGGAGGAGAGGGAATGGAAAGGCTGAATGAAACTTCTTTGCTGAAGATCGATGAGATCGTTGCGGCACAC
>JAFWJP010000216.1 GCA_017514645.1 Solobacterium sp.
AAACGGATCTCCTTCCCGCCGTACATCAGTGTAAAGGGTGTATCCGAAGCCTGCAGCAGCTGCCCCTGTACAGCCGCAGCATAGTAGTCCGTACGGCAGTCATGAATGAAATCCTTGGCGAATCCGGCATTGTTCAGCAGATCGTTTTCCCCTTCACCGATCGTGGTGTTCTCTCTTCCATGGTAGGCAATCAGCGTAATGCTCGGATACTTTGACGCTTCATCAAGCAGACGGTAAGGATCGACATTCATCTCATTCATCAGAGATCCGGCCATGCGTTTCTGCGCCTTGGCAAGCAGCTCGTTCCAGACCTCATTGTCTTTGTGTCCGCTCACCGGATGATTCTGCAGAATGCACTGTGCAAGCTGCTTGGTGATGATCTCCGCACCCCAGACATTGTTGTGCCAGGTATCCCCGTCCATGCCGATGAACCAGCCGATCCTCTCTGCTTCCGCAATGAAATCACAGTATTCTACACCGTGTGCTTCCGCAAATTCCCAGACCGCATGCAGAACATTGGTATTGTCCTGGTCGATGATGAACGGTGATTTCATCAGGATCAAAGCAATGCCTTCCTCTTTGCAGCGCTCTATGATCTTTTCCAGATAGACGGCATCCGTGCTGTTCAGCGATACTTCCTGCGTCACATCATAGGTGATCAGGGGCATATAGACCGGATCCGTCACCTCCATCGGAACAAATCCCAGATTCTCGTTGAAACCGGAAGCTTCTTTTGCGCTGGCTATGATCTTTCCGATCTGTCCGAGATCCATCCGCTTCCAGTTGTCATGGTTCATCAGAAGATCATAATGATAGGCAGTACGCATCTCTTCATTCGGAACGGCTTCCGCCGCTTCCGCCCGTGTCTTTCCTGTCGTCATATCCAGGGCTTTGTAGAAAAGACCGTCGGCATAGCAGACTTCACTCTGCGGCAGCATGGTAAAGACATCCATGATGACAACGGAAGGATGCTGGGTCTTGAGCACTTCATCCAGCAGTGCATAGGAACTCTGCACCGGCTGACAGGAGGAACCCAGTACATACGAATACAGCCCTGTTTCCGCATAGAATACTGCCGGACTGAAACTGTACTGCATATGGCTCGAACCCAGACACAGGACATCCAGGGTATTTTCCGGCAGGTTGCGGAACTGATCACCGTCAATGTTGCGGTCGATCCGGAAAACCGGCGTCAGTATACTCCATACACCGAGGAACAATGCTGCAGCCACAGCCGTTTTCAGGAGGATCCTGACAAGAATTCTGATCTTTGATTCACTTCTGTTCATACTTCCTCCCTAGAACGTTACGTAGATGAAATCCGCGGGATCATATCCCGGTCCATAGTATCCGAAGATGATGACAAGGATCATGACCGCAGTATACATCGCCCAGCGAAGCGGCAGAGGTCTGCTGCCAAGCCATTCCAGCATATCCCTGCGGCTGCGGAGAAGATCCAGCACAATGACCGCAATGATCAGCACGAACATCCAGACCCACTCATTCCGGGTGATCCCGAGTTCCGAACCATCCACAAACGGAAGGATCCGCGCTGAAGAAAGAATACCCAGGGCTTCAGATACTGAACTGCTGCGGAAGAAGACCCACAGGATACTCACGATGATAAAGTTCAGAACGATAAACAGCGGACGCAGTGCCTTCGGGATCTCCCGCCTGCCGAGGATCAGATCCTCCAGACAGCGGATGATACCGTGTCCAAGACCCCAGATGACGAACATCATGGTGGAACCGTGCCAGATACCCGATACAAGGAAGACCACGATGATATTCAGATATTTGCGCAGCGCCCCTTTCCGGCTTCCGCCCAGAGGAATATAGACATAGTCCCGGAGCCATTCCGAAAGACTGATATGCCACTTTGACCAGAATTCCTTCAGCGTAGCAGACAGATACGGCATCCGGAAATTGGGTTTCAGATGAAAGCCCATCATCCTCGCCGTACCGATCGCAATATTGCTGTAGGAATCGAAATCCGTATAGATCTGGAACGCATAGACGATGATGCCAAGCAGAAGATAGGCACCGGTTCCGCTGTAGAGCTTCGGGACGAGTGAACCGAGTTCATCCGCGATCAGCATCTTCTCGGCAAAGCCCAGTCCGGCCTGGTTCACGCCCATGCGGCGGTCATCATACTCTGCCGGTGTACTGCTGCGGAGTTCCGCGAAGAATTCCTTCGGACGGTGGATCGGTCCTGCCATGAATGCCGGAAAGAACACCAGATAGTCAAACACCGAGATCAGATCCCTGCTCTTCAGTTTTCCCGTACCGGTATCCGCCAGATAGCTGATCGCCTTGAACGTATAGAAGGAAAGTCCCAGAGGCATCAGGATCCTTCCGCTCAGAAAGTATCCCGCGTACTTGAAGAACAGAAGCCCGAGTACAGGCAGAACGCAGGCAGAAATCGTCAGCGCCTTTGTCCGGGCACGGGAAAGCACCCTTCCCGCCGCAAACACGTAGATGCTCAGCAGAACAACGTACAGCCAGTCACGCACATTGGCCCGCAGGAAAACAAGAAACACAAGATTGCAGAGAAGTACGGTATACTTCCGCTTCACCTTGTCCGCAAAGATCAGCAGCAGACAGGCAAAGCCTGCCAGACCGAGATATTCCAGTGACATTACGCTCATACAGACCTCCAGGGCTTCAGTTCATCCCCTTTGACCAGCCAGGCTTCCGAAGCAAGCTTCGCCAGCGGATCGTCCGAATAGGAATCAGAGTAGAAACTGTCAATCACACCGTCCGGGAATGCCTCCCGGAACCGTCTTACTTTTTCTTCACCATGGCAGTTCAGGCCATCATACACACCTGTACGGATATCCACCCGGGAAGCCATGCAGGTCCGGATCCCTGTTCTGGCACAGAACGACGAGATCAGGAATTCAGGCGATGCTGAGATCACGACGTCATCCGGTTTCTGTCCGTCCCGGTAGAAACGCTTCACATGGTCCATATGCGTGCCGGTAAATTCTTCCGTCAAGGATTCCATATCATCGATGTAGCGGAACATCCGGTACAGATTCTGCTTGAAGGTCAGCTTCGGCACGAGATGCAGAACATACAGCAGTCCGAATACCAGCGTCCGGGGCAGATTCAGCAGGCACTTCGGCCGTTTCCGCCAGCAGTAGCGTACAAAATCAACCGTAGAATCCCCCCGGTAGATCGTATTGTCCCAATCATATACATTCATACATTCACCCGTTCAGGATGCTTTCCGCATCATACTCTTTCAGATAATAGAAATGCAGCGTACTGTCCGGATTCAGGAAATAGTATTCCTTGAACACCGCATCATGGAAATCATCCCCTTCCACGACATCAGCAGAATGTACGCTGTTCTCCGGATATCCCATGATCCAGAGATCCGTAATGTCCGGTCTCTCCGCATAGTACTGGATCTGGCTCATCCGCTTGAGGTTGATCCGGTTGATCATCCGGTACAGCATTGCGCAGCGCAGCGCAAAGACAGCCGCAGCCATGCAGCAGACAAACGCCAGAATTCCGGATACCTTCGCCGGAAGTTCCGTGCGTTCCAGAAGATACAGTCCCCACAGCATGAACATGAAGAGCGTATAGACCGAACTGCGGATGGCAAAGATAGGCGATACCAGCATGACCGCATTCGCACCGCAGCCGCAGAGCAGCACAAACAGCAGGAAGAAACGGTCCTGCCGCTCCCCGCAGCTGAAAGATACGGCGAACATCATACAGAGATAGATGATCCAGAAGATCCAGGAAAGCATTTCCGGAAGCGGCAGGAAGATCACTGCCAGGGAAAGCAGTGTCACCGCGCTGACCGCAATCCGCACTGCCTGTTTCTGGCTCTGTGCCCAGATCAGCAGAATACAGCTCAGGATTCCGTAAAACCACGGATAGACCGTAAATGTATACGTCATCAGCGATGGCAGATTCACACCGATCTTTTCGAACAAAGACAGCTGAGCGAATGCTGCATGATCGCGCGCAGACCGGGCCAGAGCACCCGGAGAAAAGCGGATCAGGCAGACACCGACGGCACTGATCAGCAGATAACCAAGCACAGTCCGTACTTTCTTCCGGTCGCAGAAACAGACATACAGCAACACAAGTGCATTGGCACCGAAGATCATCGCCGCCGCATTCTCCATATACAGCGGCACTGCAATATTCAGAACCGCACACAGCACAGCTTCTGCACGGTTCAGCCGGTCTTCAAACACATACTGCCGGAGCAGGAAAATGTAGATCAGGAACAGGAAAAGCGGAATCGCGTACGTTGTCCCCATGATCCAGGTATACACCTGCATTCTCAGCTGATCCGGTACACTCAGGATCATGAAGCCCAGCGCAGCCGGAACCAGCAGAGGATGCCGCCGGTTCCCTGCCAGTTGTCTCATCATGACGAAGATTCCGGTGAAGATGCCGGCATTCAGCACATTCCAGACCTTTTTGTGCGGTGCGATCCCGTATCCCCACAGTTCGCTGAGGAAACGTCCTGACCAGCTGAAATAGTTGTTCCAGGCCCGCATCAGCGCACTGTTGTAACGTCCGCCTGCTGCATATCCCCAATCATCCCCGGCCAGCGGTGCATAACGGGAAATCATGAAGAAAAACACAAAAAAGAGAACGGGGATCCCCCAGTACAGCGCTTTTCTCCATCCTGCGTTCCTGCTGTTCATTATGCTTATTATAAACGCGATGTACTCTTAAAAACAGACTTTCATACTTTCAGACCCTATCCTTGGTATAATAGGTATGTTATGAACTTCAACCTCCGGAAACCGAAGACCCTGCTGTTCCTGCTGGTCAGCGCAGTCTGCCTGTGCATCTTCCTTCCCTATCCGTTTACAGGGAAAGCTTTTATCGTCGGCTGGGATATGCGTACCATCTATGTATCGAATTTCGAAAACCTGCGGACGATGATGCAGGAATGGGTCCACCACGGTACTGCCCCGTTCTGGACCTGGGCAAGTTTCCTCGGCAATGATTTCTATTCCAGCAAACTGTTCTATTTCAATGATTTCTTTGAAATCCCCTTTGCCTTGACAGACCTGAAATATGACTATGCCATCATGATCATGACCTATATCAAGTTCCTGATCATTGCCTTTACCATGTATGCCTACGCGGTATACAACGGGCACCGGAGCCTGACTGCCGTTCTGGGGGCCCTGATGATGACATTCAGCGCCTATATTCTCTACGTCATGCCGCATCCGTTCTTCGCTTCCTTCTTCACATTCCTGCCGCTGTATTTCCTCTGCGTCGACCGCTATATCAAGGAAGGAAAGTACTTCGGCTATATCCTGATGGTCTGCTTCATGTTCCTGAACAACTACTATCAGTTCTACTCCCTTTCCCTTTTCACCATCATCTATTTCATCTGGCGCTGGCACAGGACCTACGGTTCCTTCACGAACATGATGAAACGGGCATTCCTGCTGATCGGCTGCTATATGATCGGATTCGCGATGAGCGCATTTGCCGTTCTGCCGGAAGCGCTGAACATCCTGGCAAACACCCGGGTCGGACAGCGCAGTTCCACGTTGTTCTACCCTTCTCTGATCCCGTATCTGGACTATTTGTCCGGAATGTATATGCCCGGAACAGCACTGTCCCTGAGGGCCAGTACCCTGTCTTCCCTGTACAGCTATACAACCGCGAATGATTCCGTCATGAACGCCTATCTCTATGCTTCATCCGTTCCTGCCCTGCTGTTTCCGCAGCTGTTCACGAAAAAGAACCGGGACCGCCTGAATACATGCATCGTGATCCTTGTCAGCGTGATTGCCCTGATCCCGATCCTGTCCTCCGCCATGCATGGATTCAGTGAACCGTCCTTCCGCTGGCTGGCTTCGCCCTTGTTCCTGCTGATCGCCAACACAATGATCCTGCTGGACGATGAAGACGCACTCAGCCGAAAAGTACTGCAGAACACGCTGGCTGTCCTGGCAGTGCTGCAGGCAACGACAACCATCATCATCGCTGTACTGACCGGGACACCTGTTTCCGCCGTCGGAAAGGAACTTCTGATCCCTCTGCTGTTCATCCCTCCGCTGCTCCTCAACGGGACTGCCCTGCTGCAGAAGCGCGGCAGGATGCTTCTGGCCGGTGTATTCATCGAATCTGCGCTGATTTCGTATCTGTCCTTTGCCGGAAGCCCGGTTCAGTGCGATATAACCCGCGAAGAGCAGGATCTCATGTACAAAGCACTCGGTGACAAGGGAGAATACAACCGCTTCCTGCTGTCGCTGGATCCGGACAATGAACACCAGTTCTACCGCAGCTATGTGGACTATGCCAATGTCTACTGGGGACGTTCGACATCATACAACCTGAACTTTGATATCAAGGGCATGATTGCCTATGACAGTACCTATCTTCCCAGTACAAATGATTTCATCCGGCTGGACCCGGAGCATGTGATCCACTATCTGCCATGGACCTTCAATGTTACAAACCCGGATCTCATGAACCTGATCTCCACGAAGTATGCCGTTGTTACCTACGGCGGAGCAGTTCCCTTTGAACACTTTGAATTCGCAGCGGACTACTACGCTGTCAAAATCTACGAAAACCTGGACTATGTCAATCTCGGCAGAACCTATACCAAAGCCATCTCATACGATGACTATGATCCTTCGATGACCGGCATCCTGCAGGATACCCTCATCTGCCGTCCGGAAGATCTGGATGCTGTGAAAAGCCTGCTCGGACAGGAAGTATGTACATTCGACAACGTATATACGGACGGCAATTATCTGTACGCAGACATTGTGACGACAGAGCCGGGCATCGCCTTAACGTCCGTCCCCTACGATGGAGGATGGCATATCAGCGTCAACGGACATGAAACAGAAGTGTTCCCGCTGAGCGGCGGGCTGACCGGGATCCGGCTGGATGCGGGGGAAAACATCATCGAGATGTATTTCGTTCCCAGGGGTCTGCGTACCGGGATCCGGATCAGTATGCTCGGACTGGCTGCAGCGGTGGCTGCACTGATTCTGCCGAAATTCAGAAAGCATTGAAAAAGATCCGCTGATTGAATCAACGGATCTTTATTCTGCCTTGAAACGGATGCCTCCCTGGTCGCTTTCCGGATTCCAGGTCACACTGTCTACGGCATACCCTTTGACGGGATCATAGGCCACGATCGTAATGCCGCTGCTGTCGATGCTGTATTCTGTACCATCCACAACGATATCGCTGAAGACCGGGTCCGCCGATCCCTGCAGATAGAAGTAATGATCGTAGTATACGGTTTCAAGCCAGGATGAGGTATCGCCTGTGCTTTCCGCAACGATTCCTGAATCATAGATCGTGCTGAAGGTTGAAACATTCTCGTCCGTGAGGATCCCGTGAACGTTCAGGATGCGGAGAAGCCCGCTGTAGGTTTCCCTGTCCAGCACCGTAGAATTGATGAGAAGAATAATATCATTGCGGTTTTCCGCCGTACTCAGATACTGATCCAGGTCGGTGATATTCATCAGAGCCGGATCACCGTGTTCGTACAGACGGTGCCATTTCTCTGCTTCTACAGCCTGTACGCTCTCCAGTCCGTGATGATAGGCAAACGCTTCGTTCATCCAGAACCTGCGGTAATGGGAAACATCGCCCGCAAGGAGCGGATCCATGTCGGTAATGAATTCGTTGTCAAGATAAGGAATGACCGGATTCAGGTTGCCGGCCGCTTTCTGCTCCCGGATATAGTTTTCCCGCTGTTCATACAGATAGTGGGTATAAACCATGCCTGCAAGGCCTTTGGCATAGATCAGTGCACTGAACAGCACCAGACACGCAGCTGCGGCTGCAGCAGCCCGGTATGTTCCTGTTTCATCCAGCACACCGTTGATATACAGCGCAATCGCCGCAATCACGAAGAGTGCTGCACCGAACATCGAGCGGTCATATACGACCGGTACCGGCGAAAGAATGATGGCAAATACCGCAGCGACTCCGCAGAGTGCATAGCATGCCCCTGTCATGAATTCCTTCCGGTCCTTCCGGATCAGCAGATACAATGCTCCGCTTGCGGCCAGAAGAAGGAACAGAACAGTCATTTTATCCTTCAGCACCGTTATGAAACCGAAGAAATCATGCATCAGGT
>JAFWJP010000021.1 GCA_017514645.1 Solobacterium sp.
CAGACAGTGAAGTGACTGCTATCGACCGCAGTGCGAGGAAGGTCACGGTGAAAGGTCCGGACGGAACATATGAAGAAGCGTACGATGTGCTCGTACTCTCACCCGGTGCTTATCCGGTCATGCCGAAATCCATCAAGGGAATTGATTCGGAACATGTCTTCGGTGTCCGGAATGTCGTGGATATCGTCAGACTGGATGAATATCTCCGCTCGCATGACATCAAGGAAACAGCGGTCATCGGCGGCGGTTTCATCGGCTGTGAGATCGCTGAGAACCTGATCGAAGCCGGTTTCAAGGTCCATCTGATCGAAGCGGCGGATCAGATCATGGCACCGCTGGATGAAGATCTCGTCCAGATCCTGCACAAGGAAATGATGGATCACGGCATCGATCTGCATCTGTCCTGCGGTCTGGCCGAGATCCGCACGGATACCATCGTTCTGGCCGACGGAACAGAACTGCCGGCAGGCGCAGTTGTCATGGCGGTCGGTGTACGTCCCCAGACGGAGCTTGCGGTCAAGGCCGGTCTGGAGATCGGCAGAACAGGAGGAATCAAGGTCAATGGTTTCTACCGTACCAGCGATGAACACATCTACGCTGTCGGTGACGCTGTGGAAGTGACCAACCGCCTCAGCGGCAGGGAAATGCTGCTGAGCCTTGCCGGTCCGGCGCAGATGGAAGCCAGGGCGGCAGCGGACCACATCTGCGGCCTGACAACCAGAAACCGCGGATTCATCGGTTCCTCCGTGATCAAAGTGTTCAATACCTATGCCGCATCGACCGGCCTGAATGAGAAAACGATCCAGTCCCTCGGCCTGCCGTACGATACCGCATATGTCATACCTTCCGACAAGGTTTCCCTGATGCCGGGATCCCGCCCGATCCATCTCAAGGTTCTCTTCGAAGTACCCAGCGGCCGGATCCTCGGCGCACAGGCGGTCGGCGGAGAACAGGCCGACCGGAGGATCGATGTGATTGCAGCAGTGATCAGCATGAACGGTGATCTGGAAGATCTGCGGGATCTGGAACTGTGCTATGCACCGGTGGTCGGTACGGCCAAGGATGCCGTGAATGTTGCGGCAATGGTCGGTCTCAATGTGCTGAACGGCTTCTACAAGCAGGTGCCGATGCGCTGTGTACGGGAACTGGTGGAAAGCGGCGCGTACATCATCGATGTACGGGAACCGGGTGAATACGCGGCAGGTCATCTGAAGACAGCGGTCAATATCCCGCTGAGCCAGATCCGCAAGCGCCTGGATGAGATTCCGGCAGACCGTCCGGTGTACGTACACTGCCGGACCAGCCAGCGTTCCTACAACGCAGTGCGCTTCCTGATGCAGAACGGAATCGATGCCATCAATATTGCCGGTTCCTATCTGGCATTCTCCTACTACGAATATGTCAAGGATGTTCTGCAGAACCGTGAGAGCATCCTGACGGCCTATAATTTCAGATAAGCGGAGGCAGTATGAAGATTTTTGAGAAGAACGGTTACCAGAACACGGAAGAGGTCGCAAAGATCGTCTGTGACTACGTGAAGGACCACCCCCACATCCACAATGTCGTCATGGCATCAAAGACAGGATTCACGATCGATATCTTTATGAAGACGTTTGCAGAAGCCGGTGTTGAGGCGAAGTTCACGATTGTAACGCATTGCTACGGGGATCTTGGTCCCGGTCAGTGTGAGATGCAGCCGGAAAAGCGCCGGGAACTGGAAGAGAAGGGTGTACGTGTCATCACGGCGACTCACGCACTGTCCGGTGCAGAACGCGGTATTGTGAACTATCTCGGCGGCGGCTGGACACCGGCGATCCTGATGGCGGAAACACTGAAGATGCTCGGGCAGGGCATGAAGGTCGGCGTGGAGATCTCACTGATGGCGATGGACAACGGCGCGGTTCCCTACGGGGAAGAGATCGTTGCGGTCGGCGGATGCGGACATGGTGCGGATTATGCGATCACGCTGATACCGGGGCATTCCAATAACCTCTTTGAAACCAAAGTCATCGATATCCTCTGCAAGCCCAGAATCTCCTGAGCACAGGACAGGAAAAATC
>JAFWJP010000217.1 GCA_017514645.1 Solobacterium sp.
CCAGAGGCTTCGGACGGTCATCCTCGGTTTCCCAGGCATGGGTACGGATGTAGGAGAACAGTGTAATGAGTCCCTGCCTGCTGAGATGCAGACCATCCTTGTCCATGACCCCTTCCTTGGCAAATCCCGTGGTTTCATCCTTCAGAGCTTCTGCTGTATTCAGGAACTTCCAGTCATTGTCCTCGCACATCTTTACGATTGCTTTGTTGTAGGCGTCGATCTGCGTCATCGATACATTCACGTAGTCGCGGACCTTCGATACCGGCGGAATGGCCGCAACGATGATATCCACGGACGGATAGGCATCCTCGATCGACTGGATCTGCTTTGTGTAGCGTTCAATGAAGGACGCCGCGTCGGTCGAAGTACCGTAGAGGTTGTTCGTACCGAACATGATGATGACCCGCTCCGGCTGCAGGACCGCCACGGATTTCGGCATTGTGAACGTGCCGGTGGAGAACTGCATGCAGGGCAGCGAAGAAATCGCATCGATGCCCATACCGACTACACCGATCGTGTTGTTTTTGGTTGTAAAGGTTGTCTTGTCGTCGTCAGAAAGGAATCTTGTGAAGCGTGCTGTGTTGGAATCGCCCAGGAAGAGCGTGGAGTCGATATAATCCTTCCCGGCATCCTCCGTATCCTCCAGGACCGTACCGTTGTACTCGCCTGCGTCTATGACACCGGCCGAGGCATCATAATCCGCATCCGTATCCACGGTCTCCGTATCTTCCGGAGCCGGTCTCGCCCTCAGTGCGAACGAGATCCCGAGCCCCAGCATCAATGATGCGGCAGCGGAGATCAGCACGGCAATCAGTACTTTCCTTGCGACAGATTTAGACCTTGTATTTGTTTTCTTTTTCATATCTGCCTATCATTCTACAACGGAATACGCTTTTTCTGAAGAGCAGTATCCTCCTGAAATTCATCCTTGCGCTTTCTTTGAGATGTGGTAATATAGTAGTGCAAATGCAGAAATACCCAAGTGGTTGAAGGGGCAGGCTTGGAAAGCTTGTAGACCTGTAACAGGGTGCCAGGGTTCAAATCCCTGTTTCTGCGC
The DNA here is from genome assembly GCA_017514645.1 of Solobacterium sp. Lineage (GTDB taxonomy): Bacteria > Bacillota_I > Bacilli_A > Erysipelotrichales > Erysipelotrichaceae > Bulleidia. Next base: position 1,058 of record JAFWJP010000217.1, read on the forward strand.
CATAAAAAAGGCTGTGAGAGCAGCCTTTTTTGTATAATAGACAGAAAGAGGGTCATACTATGAAACAGTTTCTGAACAAGATCATACGCCCTTCCGGAAGGATACCGGATATCCTTCCGCTTGCGGCAGTCATCGCATTCATCGTTACCCTGCTCGGTCAGCTTGCCGGTCTTGGCATCATGAACATACCGGCAGTCAATACACTCATTGACCGCTTTACGGGAAACGGTGATATTTCGGAATTTCTCATTCTGTATCTGGAATTCATCGGTATCTGGATCGTTGTACTGCTCTTTGTTCTGATTTTCCCGAAGAACCACCCGATGTTCCGGGCTGTTACACACAAGGCGCGGGGCAACAGTCCGCGGGCTTTATGGCTCGGTCTGATGCTGGGATTCTTTTCCAACGGATTCTGCATCCTGATGTCCTGGCTGATGGGTGATATCAAGCTCTCCTTTGCCGGATTCCGTCCGCTTCTGCTGCTCGGTTTCCTCGTTGCGGTATTCATCCAGTCCGCAGCAGAAGAACTCTGTACACGCATGTATCTGTATCAGAAGCAGCGCAGAAGATACCGCAGTGCGCTCGTCGCCATCATCGGCAATGCCCTGCTGTTCGCCGCCCTGCACTTCGGCAACCCGGGATTCACCTGGCTGGCTGCCGCCCAGATCTTCCTCTTCGGCTTCCTTGCCTCCCTGCTGGTATACTACTATGACAGCCTGTGGGCAGCCATGACCTTCCATGCCGGCTGGAATTATACCCAGAGCCTGCTCTTCGGATTACCGAACAGCGGTCTCGTATCCGCCTATTCCCTCTTCCGTCTGGAAGCTGCTTCCGCCCGGAACGGGTTCTTCTACAATGTAAACTTTGGTGTGGAATGCAGCGTCGGCGCCTGCCTGGTCCTTCTGCTTATCACAGTGATCATCATTCTGAAGAACCGGAAACGCCCCGAACGGACAGATCTCTGGAAGGATCTCGAAGAAGAAATGCGCCTGAAGAAGGAAGCAGTCCAAAACTAGGGATTGCGGCTCTCCACGAACCATTTGTTCTTTTCCAGATACAGGCTGCGGATCACTCCGCGGATCACGCACTCATAGTGGATCCCGCATCCCCCGGTCTGCGACACCCTTCTCTCTGAACAGAGGATCCGGTCGATCTTGAACTTCTGACCGTCATCCCAGCAAAGATACAACGGGATCACCTTCCCGTTTTTCTTCTGCATCACAATGACATCGACATAGTGCTTGTACAGTTCCATAGATTCTTCCTTCAACCTCATAGTATGCCTGAATGTTGCATATTTCAAGAATAAAAGCAACACAAGGAAACACAATTTGTATTACCGTCGCATAAATGCTATACTGTGCACGAGGTAAAAAGCGATGGAACTGAAAGAAATTATCCGTGATTACAAAAACAAGACCGGCATGAATGACAGCGATATCGCCAGGCGTGTCGGCGTAACCCGGTCCACAGCATCCCGCTGGAGCAGCGGAAAGGTCCGTCACGTCAGCGGTGAAACGCTGAGCAGGCTCAGTGAACTGATCGGGTACAATATCGAACCTCTGCTCAAAGGAATGGATATTACGATGAAGATTCCTGTGCTGGGATACGTCAAAGCGGGCTATAATCTCTTTGCCGAAGAAAACTGGCTCGGTGAGGAAGAAGTATCCCTGGCGGAAAAGAAGACCGGTGATTTCTTCCTGCAGGTCACCGGTGATTCGATGAACGGTGCCGGGATCCTGGACGGATCGCTGGTGCTTGTACGGCAGAGCGATACGATCGACAGCGGGAAGATCGGTGTCGTGCTCATCGGCGATGAAGTGACCGTCAAGCGTGTCATCTACAAGAACGGCATGATGATCCTGGAGGCTGCCAATCCCGAAGTGGAAAACCGTTACTTCACCGCAAAGGAGATCCGATCCGTACCGGTACGGATCCTCGGACGCGTTGTATCCTGCAAGACCTATTTCTAGAAAGGGTTCCCATGAAAACAAGTGATTTTGATTATGATCTTCCGAAGGAGCTGATCGCCCAGACACCCCTCACCGACCGCAAAAGCAGCCGGATGATGATCGTGCACAAAAACAGCGGCACAACGGAAGACAAGCATTTCTATGATATCGTCGGACTGCTGCACGCAGGCGATGTGCTCGTCCGCAACAATACCCGGGTCATTCCGGCACGCCTATACGGCACCAAGGAAGAGACCGGTGCCCATGTGGAAGTCCTGCTGCTGCGGCAGGAAGAAGATGACATATGGGAGTGCCTGGTCGGCAATGCCCGGACGGTCAAGGAAGGTACCGTCGTATCCTTCCATGAAGGTGAACTGCGTGCACAGTGCGTAGGCATCGGCGACAAGGGCATCCGGAAGATGAAGATGCTCTACGAGGGAATCTTCAACGAAGTCCTGGACCGTCTCGGAACCGTACCCCTTCCGCCCTACATCAAGGAGAAGCTGGATGATCCCGAGCGCTACCAGACCGTCTATGCCCGTGTAGAAGGAAGCGCGGCCGCACCGACAGCCGGACTGCATTTCACCCCGGAGATCTTCAAGGCTCTGGAGGACAAGGGCGTCAGGATCCTGGATGTTACCCTGCATGTCGGTCTGGGCACCTTCCGGCCGATGGATACGGAAAACATCGAAGAACACGTCATGCACTCCGAAGTCTACTACATGTCGGAGGAAACAGCTGCCGAGCTGAACAAAGCCAAGGAAGAAGGACGGCGCATCATTGCCGTAGGAACCACTTCCGTACGGACGCTGGAATCCGTCTGGAACCGTTTCGGACGCTTTGAAGCCTGTTCCGGGGAAACCGACCTGTTCATCTATCCCGGTTATGAATGGCATACGATCGACTGCATGCTGACGAACTTCCACCTGCCGAAATCCACCCTGCTCATGATGATCTCTTCCTTTGCCGGACAGGATCTCATCTTCCGGGCCTACCGTCACGCGGTAGAAGAAAGATACCGCTTCTTCTCCTTCGGAGACTGCATGTTCATCACCAATGAATGAAGAAGCCTACAAAGCCTATCTGGCAGGTTTCCATGCCTCCAACAAGACCAACTACTGGATCGAATCACAGAAGGAACTGGAAAGGATCAGAAACAAGTACAAAGACCGGAAACCCCGGATCCTGATCCATGTTTGCTGCGGACCGTGTGCGGCCTGGCCCCTGGAGTTCCTCAGTGAGCATTTTGATGTCACGATTTTCTACAACAACTCCAATATCTGGCCGGAAGCGGAATACAGCAAGCGCCTGGATACACTCAGGGAACTGGTGGACAAAGCCTGCGGCAATCAGATGGAGATCATCACCACCCCGTATGACAACGAGACATACAATACGTATCTGGCGCCGCATGCCGATGATCCCGAAGGATGGGAACGCTGTTTCCTGTGCTACCGGATCCGCATGGATGAAGCGTATGCCTACGCCGCAGAGCACGGCTACGACTACTTCACGACCGTCATGACGATCTCCCGGCAGAAGAACAGCCAGAAGCTCAACGAGATCGGCCGCGAACTGAGTGTGAAATACCCTTCTGTTTCCTACTTCTATTCCGATTTCAAGAAAAAAGGCGGACAGGTCCGCCGTGATGAACTGGTCTGTCAGTACTGTCTGTACTGCCAGGATTACTGCGGGTGCATCTACTCCTACTACCAGAGACATCCCGAACAGAAACCATGAGAGGACGATCGTCCTCTTTTCTTTTCACAGATACAGAAAAGGTCCTGCTGCAGAGCAGGACCTCATGTATACAATCAATCGGTGGATCAGAAGATCAGCGGGATGATGAAGCCGGCAAAGAATACAGACGCAATCGTAACCGTTGTGAAACCGGAAACGATGATCGGCGG
>JAFWJP010000218.1 GCA_017514645.1 Solobacterium sp.
AAGCTGCAGACGGAACAGGAACAGTATATCCACCTGTGTGCTGTCCGGGACGAACAGGAAGAAAAGCGGTCGGTACTGAAAGAACTCAATGATCGGATCGCTGCTGTCCGGAACGAACTGCCGGAATATGAAGAACTGGACGGAAAACAGAAGCGTCTCACACAGCTTGACCGGGAACTGCGGGAAATGGATCAGGCACTGAAGGAAGCCGGCGACGAGATATCCGGACTTGGCAGGAAAGCGGAAGCATTGCGGGAAGAGGAGAAGACGCTGCGTTCTGCGGATGTACAGTATACTGCACTGCAGGGCGATCTGGAAAAGCTCAGGGAACGGATCCGTACAGCTGCTGATCTTGAAAAGGAATACAAAGAACTCATCCGGCTGGCAGAAGACCTGAAGAAAAACCAGGAAGACTATCTGGCGAAGGTCAGGAATGCTGCAGAGCACAGAAAGAACTATGAGAACTGTTACACGGCGTACCTGAATGAACAGGCCGGGATCCTGGCGGAAACGCTTCAGGAGGGAATTCCGTGCCCGGTATGCGATTCGCTTCATCATCCTGCTCCGGCGCAGAAGTCCGAGAATGCACCTTCAAAGGAAGAACTCGACGCTCTGAAGAGGCGTGCCGAAACAGCGGATCAGAAGGCGGCGGAAGCCAGTCTGGAAGCCGGAAGGCAGAAGATCCGCCTTGAGGAAAAACGGGCAGTTCTGCAGAAAGCAGCCGAATCATTGCTCGGTACAGTGAACGAAGAAGAGACCGGAAACGTACTGAAGACAAAGGAACAGGAACTGCAGGCGGAAATGAAAGAGCTGATGAATCAGCTGGCTGAAGCAAAGAAACGCACTGAGCGCAGAGTGTATATCGAAAAGACCGTTCCGGCGTATGAAGAACAGCGGGACAGAAAGAAACAGGAACAGGCTGAACTGGAGAAGAAGCGTACGGCCGCCGAAACAGAGCGGAAAAGCACTGCGGGGCGTATTGACCGGCTGACCGGAAAACTCAGCTGTACGTCCAGAACAGAGGCCGAGAAACAGATCCGTGATCTGACACTGCAGGTTCAGCGGATCGAGCAGGCAATCGAAACAGCGGAGAAGAATGTCAGTGCTTCAGAGACCCGGATCGCTGCATACAAGGCCGCTGCGGCTGAAGCGGAAAAGGCTCTGACAGACCGGACGGATATCGATGCTGAGACGGAAAGAATACGGCAGAAGGATCTGATGGAAGAAAAGAGAATACGCAGCGGAATGCTCCAGCGGATCAGCACCCGGAAGTCGATCAACGAAGGAGTTCTTGCCGGCATCCGTACCAAAGCCGGCGAGAAGACAAAGATCGAAACCAGGCTGAAGTGGATGAAGGCATTGTCCGATACCGCGAACGGAACGATCTCCGGCAAAGAGAAGATCATGCTGGAAACCTACATCCAGACAACGTATTTTGAGCGCATCATCGCCCGTGCCAATACCCGGCTGATGATTATGTCGGACGGACAGTACGAACTGAAGCGCCGCAGTGATGCCGGAAATCTCCGCAGTCAGAGCGGACTGGACCTGGACGTCATCGATCACTACAACGGCAGTACGCGGGATGTGAAATCATTGTCCGGCGGGGAATCGTTCAAAGCATCCCTGTCCCTGGCGCTCGGTCTGTCGGATGAGATCCAGTCCTCAGCCGGCGGAATCCGCCTGGATACCATGTTCGTGGACGAAGGATTCGGTTCCCTGGATGAAGAATCCCTGGAACAGGCGATGAAGGCTTTGGTGAATCTGACGGAAGGGCATAAGCTGGTCGGCATCATTTCGCATGTCAACGAACTGAAGAACCGGATTGACAAGCAGATCGTCGTCACGAAGGAAAGAAGCGGCGGAAGCCGGGCAGAGATCAGAACCGGATAAAGAAATCCTCCCGGAATTACCGGGAGGATCTACAGTTCCGCGAGATCTTCGTCACTCAGTGTGATCTGTTCTTCTTCGTGATAATCGATGTTTCTGCCGGACTCAATGAACCAGCGGTCCTTTTCCAGAAACAGGTTCCGGTACTTTCCCTGGATCCGCACCCGGTAACAGATACCGACACCGCCGGCTTCCGAGATCCGGTGTTCCCGGCGCAGGATCTTCTCGATGACGTACTCATCCTGGTTCCAGAGGATCCGCACAGGAATCAGCGAGCCATCCTTTTTCCGGATTTCCAGTACATCCACGTAGCGCTTGAACACTGTGATCACCTCCGGTAACAGAATACCATGTTCAGCAGAAGACGGAGTACCGGATCCTGCACAGCGTGCTATCATAAAAGTATGAAGATTCTCATTGCCATGAACTCATTCAAGGGAACCTTGTCCTCCGAAGAAGCAGGATGTGCTGTCAGGGAGGGTGTTCTGCGCGTGTTTCCGGATGCGGATATCATAGAGAAAAAGCTGGCGGACGGCGGTGAAGGAACGATCAACGCTCTGCTGGAAGAAGATATGCGGGTGGTGAAGACCGACGCGCATGATCCGCTCGGACGCATGATCAAGGCCCCGTACCTGCTCAAGAACAATACGGCAATCATGGAGTCCGCTTCAACGATCGGACTGTATCTGCTGAAGAAACAGGAACGCAGCCCGGAAATGGTGAGCACCTACGGTCTGGGAGAGATGATCCTGGATGCTGTCAGCCAGGGGTGCCGGGAATTCATCATCGGCATCGGCGGTACAGCGACCAACGACGGCGGAGCGGGAATGCTCAGAGCGCTGGGATTCCGGTTTCTGGACGAAGACGGACGTGAACTTGCGCCGTGCTGCAGGGAACTCGGCAGACTGGCAATGATCGATACAAGCAGCGTACATCCTCTTCTGAAGGAATGTACGTTCCGGATCGCCTGTGACGTGAACAATCCGCTGTGCGGGGAAACCGGTGCTTCTGCTGTCTACGGTCCGCAGAAAGGCGCGGATCCGGCCATGGTGCAGCGGATGGACGAAGCACTGGCACACTACGCGGAAATCGTCCGGGAAACGTTTGAAACTGCTGATCCGCAGTACCCCGGCAGCGGTGCGGCCGGAGGTCTTGGATTTGCCTTCCGTTCCTTTCTGAAGGGAGAACTGATTCCCGGCGCGGATCTCATTCTTCAGCGTTCCGGTATCCCTGAGGCACTGGAAGAAGCTGATCTGATGATCACCGGAGAAGGACGTCTCGATAAGCAGACACTGATGGGGAAGGGTCCCGGTGCGGCTGCGCGTATGGCTGCGGACAAGGGTGTTCCGGTCATTGCGGTATGCGGACGGGTGGACGCTCCGGTGTATACGGAGCTCTTCCGGGCAGTCTACGGCACGGATACCGAAGGTCTCACGGAAGAAGAGATCATGAACAGGGACCGGGCTTATGCTCGGCTGGCGGATACTGCAGAAGAAGCACTGCTCGAATACCGGCAGGAGACGGAATAAAACACTTGTCTTTACGGACTGGCATAATTATTAGGGAGAACGCTATGAAAAACATTCGATTCTACAGCGCAGAAAAGTATCAGCGTCTGGACTACGAAGAGATCGAACCCGGTATCTACCGGGTGAAGGAAACACCGGCCGGACATGTACTGGCCCTGCAGAGCGTATCGGACGGCGGTGTCCTGAAGGAACTGTTCGATGCGTCGGGCTGGCGGACAGGAACCGGCATGGCTGCGGATTTCAGCGTACGCAAACTGGACGGCAAACAGTACTACAAGGACGCCGAAGGGATCCTCTACGAGGACAAGGTCGACTATGTCTACGTTACATCCCTGACGTTTGAACAGGAGCCGGAATTCGGGGAATTCGAACCTTCGAACAAACATATCTCCCAGTATCCGCTGGAAGATATCCTGAATGAATACCGCTGTTTCTGCACGGATTTCTACGAAGCGGAGAATGAAGGTGATCCCGTCAATGCGTATGTGGAATTCGCGTCCCAGGACATCGATGATGTCCGCCGGGTACTCGCACTTGCCGGAAAACACGTCTTCAACCAGGAAGACAACGGCATCATGCGCCTGTGCATTGAATGAAACAATTTTCATCTGGATGACAGATAAATGAAAAGATTTCAGATACTGTTCTGACGATACATTGACTTTCCTTTCCTGTACGGTAAAATTCAAGACATAAGGCTGAGAAAGGAAGAGTAACCTGTCCAAGGTCTTGACAGAGAGTTCCGGAAAGGTGGAAGCGGAACAGAAGGAAGACAGGTGAACATGGTCCCGGAGCTGCATATCCGAAATGTAGGGTATGACGGAAGGTCCCGTTACAGACACAGAGTATGCTGGTACTCGCAGAGGAACAGGCAGTGATGCATGTTTGAAATTAAGGTGGTAACACGTGATGATTCATCCCGTCCTTATTGAGGACGGGATTTGTTTTTTTCGGAAAGGAGAAACCATGATTGAACTGCACAATATCGTGAAGGTCTTTGATGCAAAGAAGGAACAGATCCATG
>JAFWJP010000219.1 GCA_017514645.1 Solobacterium sp.
CCGTACTGACAAGCACAGGAACACCGCCTGCCTCCCTGACCGCATCCTGATACGGTGTAAAGAACGGTTCAATGATCAGTACCTCATCACCCGGATCGATCATCACCTGGCAGACAGCATACATTCCGAACTGTCCGGACGTTGTCACGCAGATCTCTTCATCCTTGATTTCCATGTGATAGCGCTCGTGATAGAACTTCCGGATCTCATCCCTCAGTTCCGGATATCCTCTGGTATCCGTATACTTCGTATGTCCGCTGTATGCGTCCGCAAACGCTGCGTCAAGAATGATCCTCGGTGTTACGATATCCGGATCTCCGCGGTTCAGAAAGATCATATCCGCGGGCTGAGGACCGTCTGAGGCAAAGGGATCTTCCCCTGCCGGAATGTTGTACTTGCGGTTCAGTATTGTTCTCATGGTGCACCTCTACAAGAAAACCGCGGTACGCCGCGGTTTCTTCTGTCTCACAACGGATTTCTGTTATTTGTTTGTAACGTCTGTTTCGTACTGCAGCTCCAGCAGCTTGGCATTCAGTTCCTGCTCGATCCGGTTCAGTTCCGCCTCGGCAGCCATACGCTTCTTGTGGCCCTCACGCTGGATCTCAAGCACTTCGTCGAATGTCTTGATCAGCTGTGCGTTCGTATTTGTCAGCGTCTCGATATCGATGATGCCGCGCTCTGCTTCCTTCGCTGTCTCTACCGTTGCCATATGCAGTGTTTCCGCGTTCTTCTTGAGCAGTGTGTTCGTCATGTTCGTGACTTCACGCTCTGCCTGCATCGCTTCCTTGGAGTGGCTGATGCCCAGGGCCAGAACGATCTGGTTCTTCCACAGCGGAATCGTATTGACCAGCGTACTCTGGATCTTCTCCGTCATCAGTGTATCGTTGTTCTGGAGCAGACGGATCTGCGGACCCATCTGGATCGAAACCTGTCTTGTCAGCTCCAGGTCATACAGCTTCTTCTCAAAACGGTCGCATGCCTGTGCCAGGTCATTCGCAGCCTGGGAATCTTCCGGCAGCTGGGACTCCTGCGCCTTCCTGATCATTGCGGGCAGTTCATTCTCGCGCACGCTCTGCAGCTTCTTCTTTCCAGCGATGATGTACATGGAGAGCTCCTTCGCATTCAACGCGTTTCTCTCATACATCTGGTCAAGCATTGCAATGTCCTTCAGCAGCTGGATCTGATGATCTTCCAGAACAGCAGCGATCTTCTCAACATTCGCCTCTGCCTTGTCATAGCGGATCTTCAGGTTCTCCACCTTGTCTGTTCCCTTCTTGAACAGACCGAACAGACCCTTCTTCTCTTCTTCGTTCGGATCGGTATCCTTCAGTTCCTTGACCAGGGAACTCAGCAGATCGCCGACTTCTCCCAGATCCTTGGTACGTACATTCTTGAGTGCCTGATCGGAGGAATCCGTGACTTTCTTCTGGGCTGCCGAGCCATAGCTCAGAACAGCGTTGCTCTGGGTAATATCGATCGTCTTGGCGAATTCCGTTACCTGCTCACGCTCCGCATCCGTCAGCTTTGCGTCTTCGAACATTTCATCGATGGTCTTGGCCTTCGGTGTTTCTGTTTCTTCGTGCTTCGCTTCCAGCTCTGCCTGCATGTTCTCCAGCTCCGCCTTCGTTTCCTCCGGTGTCAGCGTCAGTGTGATGGCCTGTGCCTGTGTATTATTCTCACTCATGTTCTGCTTCCTTTCATTCAGTTTCCGATACTTTAAAGTATATCATATTCCGTTGTTCAGTATATGTGTTGAGCGAACAAAATATCCCTGTGCCCGCAGTGCGTTCCGGGCATTGTTCAGAGTTTCCCTGTCCCGGGTGATCCCGAAGACCGTGGATCCGCTGCCGGACATCAGAACACCGTCAAACCCGAAGTCCATGATCTTTTTCTTCACCGTGCCGATCTCACTGACCAGTTCCTCGCTGACCGCTTCCAGACTGTTGCCCAGAGACCGGATCACCCCCGGATAATCATCTTCCTCCAGGGCTCTCTGCATCGCTGCACAGTCCGGATGAACAGGCTCCCCGGCATCCACCGCCTGGAACGCCGCAGCCGTCGAGACACCGCGTCCCGGCTTTACCAGCAGTATATCAAACCGGCAGCGATTGACAAACGGCGTGATCATTTCACCGGTTCCCTCAACCAGAGCCGGGCGGTTCACAATGCAGAAAGGCACATCCGAACCGACTTCCCTGCCCAGAGCGATCATCTCTTCCGCCGTCATATGCAGACCCATCATTCTGTCGATCATCCGGATCGCCGCGGCCGCATCCGCGCTTCCGCCGCCCAGACCTGCCTGGGTCGGAATATGCTTGGTCAGATGACAGGCAAAGCCGTTCCGGAACCCATAGCGCTCCTGCAGCAGATGAATGGCCTTTACCACGGTGTTCTTCTCGTTGACCGGGAGATAGCCGCGGTTGGTCCGCATCGTGATCTCTTCCGCAGGCACCAGTTCCAGTACATCGTAGAAATCCAGCGGTACCATGATCATGCTCAGTTCATGATATCCGTCTTCCGTTCTGCCTTTGACATCCAGGCAGAGATTGATCTTCGCATAGGCACGTTCCTTCATAATGAACTCCTGTACAGCTGCAGGAAATCCGCAACAGACAGCTCCTGTGCCCGCGTTCCTGCACTGATTCCGGCGTTTTCCAGCACATTCTGCGCCTGCTCTGCACTGCCGTAATACTCCTTCAGATTGTTGTACAGCGTCTTTCTGCGCTGCTTGAAACAGGCCTTCACAAACGTGAAGAACGCTTCCCGCTCGATGTCCGGTGCTTCATCGTCCCGGCGGGTGAATACCACCACCGCACTGTCCACATTCGGTGCCGGATAAAACGATGTACGCGGTACATTGAGCAGCTTCTTCGTATCATACAGATACTGGCTCTCAACGCTCAGTGCTCCATAGTCCGGATCGTTCGGACCCGCAGCAAACCGGTCTGCCACTTCTCTCTGCATCATTGCAGCAATGACCGAGAACGCTGCAGATGACTCAAACAGCCGGAACAGTACCGGTGTCGTAATATAGTACGGCAGATTCCCCGCCGCCCGCAGGGCGCCGTAGTCTTTCTTCAGCCCTTCAGCATCCTGGTCGAGTTCCGCTTTCAGAAAATCCTGGTGAACGATCTGAACATTGTCATAGTCCTGGAGGGTATCAGCCAGGACCGGCAGGAAGTCTCCGTCGATCTCATAGGCCCGCACATGATCACAGCGCAGGGCAAGCTGTTCGGTCAGGGCTCCGATACCCGGACCGATCTCTATGACGGCACCGGAACCGCCTACACTCTCGGCGATCCTTGCAGCAACAGACGGATCGATCAGAAAATTCTGCCCGTATCCCTTCCGGGCGTGCAGATTCCATTTTTCAATGATTTCCTTCGTTCTCGACGCTGTCGCGATAGCCTTTCCCATTCAGTATCTCCTCGATCATTTTCTTTGTCACATGTGATCCGTTCAGTCTTCTGCGCATGGTCTTTGCGTTTCCGTCTCCGATGCGGAGCACTTCTCCGATGACGGTGCGCCGTCTTCTGCTGTCTGCTCTTCCCAGCAGTCCCAGTTCGTACATATCCTCGCTGGTGATGGTTTCCTGTTCATGTTCCAGCGTACTCAGGCTGCTGAGCGCTTCTTCCAGCACTTCCCGTGCTGCGTGCTCCACCCCGACCTTTTTCGCTGTCCTGGCTTTCTTTTTGTCAACATAGGCATGTTTACAGCCGGGAACGGCCTCATCGATCCTTGCCCGGATCCGGTTTCCCGGCGCGTCCGGATCCGTGAATACGATCACGCCCCGGGTCCGCTGTGCCTCCCGGATCTGTTCCAGTACCTGATCATTGAGCGCCAGTCCCCCGGTCACGATCACATCACAGTCAAAATACTGCTTCAGCAATGCTTCATCATGCCGGCCTTCCACTACAATGACTTCCCGGATCATGCTGTTTCTCCCAGGAACCGCCGGTAATTCTCTTCAATGATACCGGCAAGTTCTTCCTCTGGTATCCCGCGGTAAGCCGCCAGTGAACGCAGGATATACGGCAGATTGCACGGTTCATTGCGCTCTCCCCGGAACGGTTCCGGTGTTACGTACGGAGCGTCCGTCTCCGTCAGAAGATATCTGAGGTCCATATCCCTGACGACTTCCTTTGCATGCCGGTTGTTCAGATATGTCGCAGCCCCACCATAGACGATATAATATCCCAGTTTCATGAATTCCCGGCCCATTTCCACACTGCCGCCGAAACTGTGCATCAGTCCGCGGGACGGATGTGCCTTCATGATATCATACGTATCCTGGATCGCTTTCCGGCTATGGACGAGGATCGGCTTGTTCAGGGAAACAGCAGTTTCGATCTGATGGATGAAAACTTCCTTCTGCAAATCTTTCCGCTCCTTGTCTGTGATGTAATCCAGTCCGATCTCTCCGACAGCCGTAACCCGGGGATCCCGGACGATCTCATCGCACTTCCGGATCATTTCATCCGTCACTTTGCTGATGCGCTGCGGATGGATCCCGTAGGCCAGCTGAAAATGATACGGGTCCTTCTCGACAAACGGCATCGCCCTGTACGCTTCTTCTTCATCCGTTGTAATGATCATCATCCGTTCCACACCGGCTTTCCGTGCCCGCTCTACGACCGCGTCAAAATCACCGGCAAATGCCTGTACGAAGAGATGAACATGTGTGTCGATATAGTTCATTGTTATTTACCAAGGCAGAAACGGGAGAAGATCTCATCCAGCAGAACTTCCCTTCCGCCTTCTCCGGTGATTTCCTTCAGATCATTCCAGGCACTTTCCAGATCAATGGTCACCAGATCGGTCTCCATGCCGTTTTGGATCGATCTCAGCGCTTCCTGTACGGATGCCCGGGCACTTCTGGCCAGAGCCAGCTGACGCTCATTGTGGAACGTATCCTGTTCGGCTGCGCTCAGATCATCCGCGTATTTCTCCTCTATGGCTTTGCGGAGATCTTCAATATCCCCGTTCAGCGCACTGACGGACAGCGTATCCGGTATTTCCCGGCGGTCCTTCTTGTTGTAGATGATGATCCTGTCCTTGTCTGCCGTACGCGCCAGCAACGCTTCATCTTCCTCATCCATGCCGCGTTCCGCATCGATCACCAGCAGTACCAGCTGAGCCTTTTCCAGCGCCCGCAGAGAACGCTCAATGCCCATCTCTTCGATCCGGTCGGCTGACGCATGGATCCCGGCTGTATCGATCAGATTCAGGGTCACATTGCCGATCCGGACACTGCCTTCCACCAGATCCCGCGTTGTACCGGCAATCTCGGTTACGATCGCTTTGTCTTCTTCCAGCAAAGCATTGAGCAAAGATGATTTTCCGACATTCGGCTTACCGATGATGACGGTATCAATACCGGAACGGATCATGATGGACTGTTCCGCTGTCCGGATCAGGAAATCGATCTGCTTCAGCCATTCCTCCGTCATCGGCAGGACCTTCTCACTCGTCAGCTCCTCGATATCTTCGTATTCCGGATAATCGATATTCGCTTCGATCTGTGCCAGGATCTGGGTCAGATCCTCGATCAGCGGATCCAGGATCCGCCGTACGCTTCCTTTCAGCGTATGTACCGCACTGCGGGCATTGACACTGTCACGGGCGTTGACCAGATCGTTGATGGCTTCCGCCTGTGTCAGATCCATCTTCCCGTTGAGGAACGCCCGCTCCGTAAACTCACCGTTTCGGGCCATCCTGGCCCCGCTGCTCAGACACAGTCCAAGGACCCGGTTCGTCACAAAGACACCACCATGGCACATGATCTCCACCATATCTTCACCGGTGAATGATTTCGGTGCCCGGTAGACATTCACCAGCACTTCATCCACGGTCTCCCCTTCATCCACGATCATCCCGTAATGAACGGAATACCCCGCAAACGACGAAACATCCCGGTCCATGATCCTGCCGAGAACAGTTAATGCGTCCGTGCCGCTGACACGGACGATGGCAACCGCACCTTTTCCGCGGGCTGTGGAAACTGCCGCAATCGTATCCGTAAACATCATTGATCCTCCAGGGAATCATCCGGTGTCGTCACAAAATCGCGGAGACGAAAGTAATCGTTCCGGTAGACCATGGAACTGACCCGGAACATTGTCTGGACTTCACTGTTCATCCGTTTGATATAGTCCTCTCCCGGATCATCCGCAAAGGGAACGAACTGCCCGCGTGACGCATAGTACAGTCCGGTTTCGCTTGCCCAGCTGCCGTCCGTAAAGTATACGACCTTTTCCTTCTCATCAAAGTAATCCGTACCGAGATACAGACGCGGATCATAATCCAGATCATAGAGATTGGCGACCGTCGGCAGGATATCAAACGTACTGTTGACCTTGTTCTGCTTCTGTGTGCCGAGTGCCGGTGAATAGATGACAAACGGTGTCCGGTCTTCGTTCATGCCTTCCCGCTTATCGACTTCATACGTATAGTCCGCAATCGTTGCCAGGGACGTATTCAGCGGATGATGGTCCGCAAAGAACACGATCGCGGTATCTTCCAGCTTTCCCTTTTCTTCCAGCGTACCCAGCAGAAGACGGAAACCGCAGTCCAGCTCCATCGCTTTGGAGATATACCGCTTCACATTGATCGGGTAGTCCGGATGCACAGCGTCGATCTCACTCAGGTATTTGTCTCCCAGGGCACTGCTCTGATCATACGGAAAATGCATGCTCGAGGTGACGTACAGGACCATGAACCGGTCTTCATCCATGTAGTCGCCCATCGTCTTCTCAAACATCTCATGATCGCTGGGCCAGCCGTACATCCTTGTATAGTCCGTATCATCATAGTTGCGGTAGACTTCACAGCCGGAGTTGCCGTAGAGCGTCCGGCGCTCATAGAACTCGTCCTTCCAGTTATGGAAGGCAAAGATACTGTAGCCCTGGGCCTTGAACAGATTGAAGATACTCTCGGAAAAATCATTGTACTGGTACTGGTTCGGGGTACAGACATCCGATTCCGGGATCAGGGACATCAGGGAGATGAATTCCGACTCACCTGTGGTACAGCTGTACTTCGGCGTATAGTGATTCATAAAGTCCCAGCCTTCTTCCTTCATCATCCACATCGTCGGTGTCAGGACCGGATCCAGGGCCATATAGTCAAACGCTTCGATCATGATGTAGATCAGGTTCTTCCCGCGCATCATGCCCGTCATTTCGTTGTAATCGCTGATGGTACGGGAAAGGAACCACTGGTCCAGCGTCCGGATCGTTTCGTTTTCTTCTGCTTCATATGCTTCACGCCAGGCAGTGTCATCGATCACCCGGTGAGGTTCTTCATCCTCAACAATGACCTCCGTCTCTTCCGGTTCACCGCTTTCCGTCACATCGATCGTCAGATCGGTTGTATCGTCCTTGAATACGCTCAGTACATCACGTACCAGAAAACGGCCGACACCGAATTCATTCAGAGCCTGCCCGATAAAGCGGGGATACCGGTACGCCTCCATGACGCCTTCTCCCCAGACGGTATAGAACCCGCAGAGATTCAGAAGCACTGACCCGGCAATCGCATAGACCAGGTTCTTCTTATGCCGCTTCAGCACCGGTTTCTTCACGAGACTGTAAACCGTCAGACACAGCGGTACCAGCAGTACCAGCCAGCTCGTTGGCCGGATGGCCTTGATGAACGACGGTGCAAACGAAAGAACCCTTCCCAGCATGCCGGTGCCGGCTTTGATGGATGTATAGTTGCCGAGGTAGTGGATCATGGTCAGTTCCACGATCGTAAACCCGGCGATGAACCAGCCGACCGCATAAACAATCTTCCGCCGGATCTTCTCCGGAAAATACCCGCAGATTCCCGCAATGAAAAGACTTGCGGCACCTGTAAACAGAATAATACGGACCGTAGCGATATTCAGCAGCGGAAAGGTCAGAACACGGAATACACCTTCCGCCCACAGGAACATCGCAAAGAGTTCCGCAGCCGTGCGTACCAGGTAATCCTGTTTCTTCATTGTGCGTCTCCGAACGGATAGCTGAATGATGCCTCACTGCCAAGGTTATTCCAGGGAGAGATCATCAGAACGATGACATCGGGATTGATCTCATTGATCTTAGCCTCGGTGATCTCTTCGGAATGGTAGGCATCACCCCAGTAGAATTCCCGGAATGCCTGCACGAAGTACGGATTGACCGTCCGGGCCATGGAATCCCCGATCATCAGAACACGAAGACCGTTGGAGTTTCCTTCATTGACGAACCGCGTCGTATTCAGCAGAACACCATCGTAGACCAGTCCGTCTGTATTGGTATCGAATACTGTACGGTCATACAGCACCTCGCTGAATGTCCCGCGCAGTTCATCAAAGCGCCGCATGATATGCGTCTCATAGGTGGGGATCCACAGCGCAAAGTCCTCTTCATCCGCAAAGCCTCTGCCGACACGCTGTCCCCAGCTGCCGAACTGGCAGTCCGGATGTACTTCCTGCGTATAGTTGTTCACGTCCGTGATCTCTTCCGCGATCGGAATGCCGGCGGAGCGCATCGCATCCGCAAGCGCACAGAACGCGTAGAAACCGCCTTCTGTCGTCCAGTGGTGATCCGTCAGGTAGAAGAAGCGGTACAGATCCGGATCGACCTTGTGCAGTTCTTCCCGCAGATCGATGTACGGTGTTCCGTTCTCCTGCAGACGCTGCAGGAAGATCTCAATGTTTGCGTTGGAATAATCGGTATACCCTGCCGGCAGTTCATCATCATACATGGATACTTTATCCGGTGTAATGGCAAAGAAGACCGGAATGCCCCTGCCGCTGACATAGCGATAGAACGCTGTAATGTTGTCCGCATTCTGACGCAGGACTTCCTCCTCGATCGCCTCATGCAGGTACGTCAGCTGTCCGTTGTTCAGCCTTACGACACCGTTGAGCATCCGCTGACCCAGCATTCTTCTCATGAACCCGTTCAGGCGGATGAACTCTTCCTTCTCATAGAAGACAGCGTTCATCTCCTGTTCCGTCGTTGCGTCCTCCGGAAGCTGTTCATTGATTGCCTCATCCGAAGTACGGTAATGAAAGACTCTGACCATCGTACCGACAGACAGCAGGAAGATCAGGATCAGGAATACGATTCCCATCAATTTGTTCTCAAACTTTTTCATACTCAGAAATTGAAATAGATAAACGGATTATGCGCGCCCATGATCAGATACGAAGCCGACCACAGGAACAGGAATACGCAAACCACCGGAACAACCAGCGGGAATACCCACCGGTTGAACACACGGATGCGGCGAAGCTGTTTCGCCGCAAGCACAGGCAGACCCGAAGCGAACACGCACGCTCCTGCCAGGATCAGTGCGTTTTCGTTCAGGATCTGAAGGAAACCTGCATCCGCAAAGCCTGCAGGATTCGTACCGGCACCGAACAATGCCGCAATGTAGCGCAGACCGCTTCCGACATCCGGTGCGTTGAACATGACGAACAGCAGACAGACCGCCGCCAGTGTCAGTACCCGGTAGACAGCGCGGAAGATTCCAGGCTTGTCCTCCGGCTTGATCACATAGCGTTCCAGGCACAGCAGGACAAAGTACCCAAGACCCCAGAAGATGAACGTGAAGTTCGCCCCGTGCCAGATGCCCGTCAGAAGCCATACCACGAACAGATTCCGGATCTGCTCCGGCAGAGAGACCCGGTTTCCCCCGAGCGGAATATAGACATAATCACGGAACCAGTAGCTCAGTGACATATGCCATCTGCGCCAGAAATCCGTTACGCTCTTTGCCGTATACGGATGGTCGAAGTTCTCTTCGAAGCGGAATCCGAACATCCGTCCAAGCCCGATTGCCATATCCGAATAACCGGAGAAATCAAAGTAGATCTGCAGGGTAAACGCGGCGGCCCCGAGCCAGAGCGTACTGACCGGCAGATATCCGGTCTCTCCGAAGCGCATGCACTGCGATACGATCAGCGCAGCCTGGTTTGCCAGCAGGATCTTCTTGGCAAATCCATAGATGAACCGCTTCGCCCCGATGCCGATGCCCGCAATGGTCATCTTCCGGTTTCCGATCTGTTCCACGATGGAATAATAGCGCACGATCGGACCGGCAATCAACTGCGGGAAGAACATAATGTAGAGCGCCAGATAGAAGAAGTTCTTCTGGCTTTCCACCTGACCCCGGTAGACATCGATCATATAGGAAATGATCTGGAACGTATAGAACGAGATGCCGATCGGAAGACGGATCCCCGGAAGGGGCAGTTCCGCCGACACCAGACTGTTGACCGTAGCAATGCAGAAATCCAGGTATTTGCATACAAAGAGGATACCGAGATCGATAACCAGTGCCGCGATCAGATATCCCTTCCGTCCGTTTCCCTGCGCCTTGTCCATCCCCAGGGCCAGCACCCAGTTCAGCAACGCGGAACCCAGCACTACCCACACGAAAACCGGCTCACCGTAAGCGTAAAAATAAACGCTCGCAGCGAGCAGGATATAGTTATGCAGTTTCTTCGGCGTGATCAGACACAGAAGCAGCGCAGCCGGCAGAAACAGAAACGCAAAGTACGTACTTGAAAAAACCATACTGCTATTATAGTTGAAACCTCTGCAGTTTCGTACCTGTTTTTACTGCAGATGCTCCACTGTCCAGCGGATCCCCTTTGCCAGACGCTCCGGCGCATTCATGAAATGATTCCCTTCATTCCACTCAAAGCATGCGTCCGTATACGCTCCGAGCATGGTATACACCGCTTCGGTACAGGTTCCGACCGAAGCCATGAGCGGATTCTTTGTCAGCGGTTCCTTGTCTCCCAGCGACAGATAAACTGCCTCAGCGTGGAGCGGATGTTCCCGGAGCCAGTCCGTGAACCCCGGAAACCAGAGTGAACCTGACGCACTCACTGCACCGTCGAATGCCTCCGTACTGCCTGCCGCATACAGCGCAAACAGACCGGCCAGCGAATATCCGGCAATGATCAGCTTCCGAACGCTGTACGTCTGTTTCAGCCCGGGTATGATCTCTCCTGTCAGATGATCCAGCAGTTCCTGGGCGTTTCCCCCGAAGTCATTGCCCTTTTTAAAGACCTTGGGCGCGAACCACGGTGAAAGATCATCATCCCAGGAGAAGCCCGTCACACTCACCAGACTGACATCCGGCAGCACTTTTTCCAGCGGCTTGATATCTTCCTCACCGGGAACGATCACCCAGACATCTCCGCGTTCCCTGATTTCTGTATTCAGTTTCATATGCTTACCTCGCTTCTATTGTACCAGAACCATTCATGAACGATCGGTGAAACAGCTGCACCTGCAATTGACATTCCGTTCAATACCTAGTATGTTCAAGGCACATGAAACCTTTGCTGAAAGAACGGAAAGACTACGGTACCATCATCGTCGCCGTATTCGGAACCTTGATGTTTTTATTGTGCCTCCTCTATGCCGTCAGTATCTACGGTTCCCAGATCCGGGAGCTCTTCGAGGTACTCGGAAGGCATGATGAAGAGGAATTCGAGGCCTATGTAAGAGCCGGAGGACTGCTGAAAGGCATGATCGTCATCTCGGCGGCGGTGTTCATCCAGGTCATCAGTATCGTGATACCGGGCATGGTCATCCAGGTAGCGGCCGGTATCGTATACGGCTGGTGGGAAGCGTTCCTCATCTGCTATCTGTCGTTTGTTGCGGCAAATGTCCTGGTCTTCCTCGCTGTACGGCATTTTTCCAGAAGCGCGATGCTGCGGAACTTCACCATATCACCCCGCTTGATGAACCGTCTCAATGACGGGGATCCGGTCTTTACCATAGCGGTCTGCTATCTGGTCCCCGGTGTTCCGAACGGTATCGTACCGCATGTTGCGGGACATTCCCGCCTGACGCTGAAACAGTTCATCATTGCTGTATCCTCTACGGTATGGATCCAGATCCTGATCAACTGCAGCATCGGCTATTTCCTCATACGCGGGCAGTTCATCTACATGTTCCTGTCCATTGCCGCACAGTTCCTGCTGATCTACATCGTCAATACAAACAAGGAAAACGTGATGGAACTGTTCGAGAAGTTCTTCCACCTCCGTTCATAGAAAATACCGGTCATTGACCGGTATCTTTGTTCACTGGGCCAGGAAGGAGAACGGGTTGATCTCCTCTTCCTTCTTCGGGGGCTGGATCTTCACCTCAAGGTCGAAGTCCTCCAGTCTCAGCTCTGCCATATCCGCCGACGCATCGTTCATGATCCGCACGGACTGGGCCAGGATCGCGTCTTCCACAACGTTTCTTGCCAGACGTCCGTTGCCGGCTTCGGCTGCGTTGATCGACTGTACTTTGTTGAAATACTCCGTAAGCGGTTCTTCAATGCCTTCCGCGAAGCGGTAGCCCTTGCCCTTGGCCTGGAGCACGGCGATCTTATAGAGTTCTTCTCCGGTATAGTCCGGGAAGTTGATGATGTTCGGGAAACGGGACTTCAGACCGGAGTTGGACTCCAGGAAGGTTGCCATTTCACGCTTGTATCCGGCGAGGATGACGATCAGATCATCACGGTTGTCTTCCATGGCCTTGACGATCGTATCAATGCATTCCAGACCGAACGCATCATCCTTGCCGCGGTAGAGCGAATACGCTTCGTCGATGAACAGAACACCGCCGATCGCCGACTTGATGACCGACATCGTCAGAGGCGCTGTCTGACCGACATACTGCGCGACAAGATCCGCACGCGTGACTTCCACCAGCTGTCCCTGGGACAGTGCACCGATGGCCTTCATATACCGCGACAGCAGACGGGCGATCGTTGTTTTGCCGGTACCCGGATTTCCCGTATAGATCATATGCATGGAAACAGACGCTGTCTTCATGCCCTGTTCACGGCGGATCGCCTGTACCTGGATGTGCGACTGCAGCTGTTTGATGTAGTCCTTGACCATATCCAGACCGACGATGTTGTTCAGCTCTTCATTGACCGCTGCCAGCTCTTCCGCGCTTGTCCTGGACCGTGTCAGCGTGATCCGGGTATCCCCGAACACCGCCACCGGACGGTCATCCGTGACCTTCAGGACCGTTGCGTCCGTGGTATAGATACTCTTGTCCAGAACGACCTGGCTCAGGGAAATATAGAAATCGTTGAACAGGGACGCGATCGCATCCATGCCGTTCGTCTTGTCATAGTGCTTCTTGATCCATTCCGTGAATTCCGGTTCAAAGCTGACCCGGACCTTCAGATTCTCCCGGCACTTCTTCTCCAGATCCGCCCACTGCTTCTCAATGACTTCATCAACTGCTTCATCATTCAGTGCCGTAAACGTAACCGTATCCAGTACGTGGTAGAGGAAATTCGCTCCGAAGGCATCCTGCAGGGCACTGGTTCCCTTGGTCGTAAAGAAGACCAGATACTTTCCTTCTGCCGAGAAGGAATCCACCGCATCCTTGACAAGACCGGTCTGGTTCTCCACCAGGATCCCCTTGTTCAGAACATAGCGCTTGCTCAGGGTAACCTTTCCGTCACAGACCATGGAATTGATCATTCTGAGGAAGGACGGAAATCCCGTCTCAAAGTTCTCAAAGCACAGGACTTCACCCTTTCCGGTCAGTCCCTTGTAGAGATCCTGCAGGAAGATCTGTTCCTGTGCACCGCTCTGGTACAGGCTCATATCCACGGTATAGACCTCATCACTCAGCAGTACCTGCTTCTCGTACAGACACCGTACCGCCGTGCTGAGTGCGGCATGTCTCCCGCTGCCCTTCGGCCCGGCAATGACAAGCACGTTGCGCGCCTTACCGTCTTCCGCGCCCATGACAAACGGGCGCCGGAAGGCTATCATCATCTGATCTGCCTGTGCCTGTCCGATGACTGCCCGGTCGATCAGTTCCTTCTTCGCTGTCTCAAAGACTTCCTCTCCGGCTTCCACTGGTTTCGGTGCTTCCGGCATCGCCGACGCTGTTACTCCGTAATCCTTCTCCAGTTCCCGGCGGACCTTTTCGATATCGCTCTCATAGGTACTGTTCAGGCCGTTGAAGGCGCTCAGCGTTTCCAGATCCTTCTTCTGCTGCTCAAGAATATCCCGCAGTGCATCCAGTGTCTTGTCTGCACCGGACATCGTGTCCGCCAGATGATCCGACTTATCCTTCAGATCCTGGGAGAGCGTGATCATCTCCTCCGTCGTCATGGTTTCCCCTGTACGGCGTCTGCCCAGGACTTCATTCATCAGGCGTTCTTTTTCTGCCTGTTTCTTATCGCGGTTGTTCATTTACTTTCTCTCCATCGGTTCGGAAATATCCATTCCGCCGGTCAGTCCTTCCTTCTTCAGCAGGGCTTCCAGGGTTGCCATATCCGCAGACAGATCCGTGAAATGACTGTCACTCATGGTCGGAATGATGGTCTCAAGCGCTTCGTTGATCGACTTGACCGTGCTCTTGAGCTGATTGACGTTCTTCTCGTAGTTCGCATCGCTCTTGATCGTCTGCAGGTTCTCAAAGTTGTCCAGGATCTTGACCAGATACGGCAGATAGTAATCGTACATCTTCTGCATCTTGTCAGCACTCTCCGGGAACTTCCGCTCCAGAAGCTGGATCTGCTTCAGCAGCGCACAGGTTTCGTAGAGGTTGTTCGTGATCTCTTCATCCGGAATATTCGCGTTGTTGTCGTTGATCTTGCGGATGAAGTAGGCAGACTTGGTCTCTTCGACGGTCTCCTTCTTCACTTCTGCCTTCGGTTTTTCCTTTGCCTTTTCTGCAGGAGATACATATTCCGCGTCGACGACTTCCGCGTCCTGACGGCGTGTACTGTCTTCCGCCATCGCCAGCAGCGTATCGAACATCGTATCGTACATCTGACGGTTGGAGTTGCGGAATTCATTGATCGTACCGTAGTGGCGGCCGTTGATGTACACATCCAGATTGCTCAGGGTATTGTAGCGCTGCGTACGCAGGACAAGTTCCAGACCGTCCGCCATGACCAGGGAATTATTGTTCCGGAACTGCTTGCGCAGGAAAACATTGATCTTTGCCAGATCCGACGCTGAATGCGCATTCCCGTTCACCCGCTCCGTATAGCCGTAGCGGTTCTGACGGCGGTTATTGACAGTGCCGGTGTTGTTCTGGCTGCGGTTGGCAGCCTGCACCAGCGCATAGGTGATTGCCCAGATTCCGGCAAGGATAAACATCAGAGGCAGGAACTCACCTCCGCCCAGAATCAGGAAGAATATTAACCAGAACCATAAATTTCCAGATGACCTACGACGCATGCGAAAAAATCTCCTTTTCAGAACTTGATTATATCATATCAGACAGACCCCTGCTGTTGTAGAACTTGTTTCGATCACTTGTTCAAACTTAAAAATGTCTGAACTTCCTTCCGGGACGGCATGGCTTTCAGCGCACCTTTGCGCGTTGTGATCAGCGATGCCGCGGCACTGGCAAACACTGCACTCTGTACCAGTTTCTCCATGGTCAGATGATCCATGCCGGTTTCCAGGATCCCGTCCAGCATGCAGGCACAGAACGTGTCACCTGCCCCGGTCGTCTCAATCGTATTCTCCTGGAGAAACGGCGGAATGTCTCTTCGTTCGCCATTGAAGTAAATACGGCTGCCTTCCGGACCGAGTGTCAGGAAGATGACCGGGATGGCAAAGCGTTCCTGCAGCCAGGCAATCCCTTCATCGTAGTCGTCTTTCCCGCTCAGCCAGAGGATCTCGTTGTCCGCAATCTTAAGAATATCGCAGTGTGCCATTCCCCAGAGGATCTGTTCCCGGGCTTCTGATTCCGAGGACCAGAGCGGCATGCGCAGGTTCGGATCATAGGAGCGCAGGACCTGGTTTTCCTCCGCAATGCGCAGAGCTTTCTGCGTCGCGGTGCGTACCGGTTCTCCGGTCAGGGACAGCGACCCGAAGTGGAAGATCCGGGCATTGCGGATCAGGTCTTCATTGATCTCGTCTTCCTTCAGCATCATATCGGCACCCGGATTTCGGTAGAAGGAGAAATCGCGGTCTCCGTCCGGAAGCTTGTGCACGAATGCCAGCGTGCTATGGATTTCCTTGTCCATCATCAGGCCACAAAGATCCACACCGCAGGATTCCACCGCTTCCCTCAGCTGCCTGCCGAATCCATCATCACCGACCTTGCCGATGAATGCCGTCTTTCTGCCGAGATTCTGCAGCATGGACAGTACATTGCAGGGGGCTCCGCCGGGATTGGCTTCAAACTGCAGATTTCCCTGTGCAGAGGGCTCTGCCGCAATAAAGTCGATCAGAAGTTCTCCCAGTGCTGTTACATCGTATTTCATGGTTCTATTCTCCTTCCAGGTACAAACCCCGCTTTACAGCGACCGCAACGGATACGGAAGGATCCAGCTTCGGTATCAGCGTCGACTGCAGGGCATGATAGATATCACTCTTGCCCGGCCATACCGTTTCCTTCAGCTGATTGTGTTCATCCAGCTGGTGGAACCAGGAACCGTTGACCTGATCATGTACAGTTTCATCCAGGTACTGCATATACATCGCGTAGTGTTCCTTGTAGAGCGGGTTCCCCGTCACATGGTACAGAACAGCGGATGTATTGATGGCTTCTGCCAGCGTCCAGTGCATACGGTCGTGCACAACGGGTTTCCCGTCCCAGCCGGTCGTATAGACGATCCCCGGCTCACCGTCCGCATTCCAGCCGTCCGCGATCGCCTGCTCGTACAGCCGGCACGCTTTGGCAATATACGGCTCTGCCTGTTCCGGTGCATCCCGGAACGTGGACAGTGCCCACTGGGTGACAAGTCTTCCCCACTCGATCCCGTGACCGGGTGTTGCGCCGTACGGCTTGAACGGATCGTCCGGCTTGTCTGCGTTGTATTCCAGGTCCGGCACCCAGTCTTCCGTGAAGTGTTCCGGGATTCTCCAGTGATTGTCTTCCGCCCAGTTCAGTACGTGTTCGATGATGCGTCCTGCCCGTTTCCGCCAGATCTCTTCCCCTGTAACATCCGCAGCCGCAAGGAACGCTTCCACGGAATGCATGTTCGCGTTCAGACCGCGGTAAGGCTCCAGCCGCCGGAACTCCGTATTCCAGGTGTCCACGGACAGGCCCTTGTCATCATCCCAGAATTTTCTCAGGAAGATCTCCGTACTGTCATCCAGGAGTTCCTTTGCGCCGGGTCTTCCGGCAAGATACGCACTGCACGCCGCAAGGATCACGAACGCATGACCGTAGCACTGCTTTTCCGGCAAAGGTACACCTTCCGGCAGGATCCCGGGATAGTAGCCGCCGTTGATATAGTCGTACAGGACTGTACACAGGCCCTTGACCGCCTGATCGACCAGCGCGTCGCTGCCCGGAAACCCCAGCGCACTGCCGATGGAATAGACATGCGCCATCCGGCATGTGATCCAGGTTTCCCGCGCACGTTCCGTCATCGGTGCTCCGTCACTGCCGAGGTAATAGGACGTACCGTCCGGTGCCGGAAACCTGACCCCGAACGCCAGCAGTTCATTCTGCAGCTCCGTCAGAAACGCTCTGTTCTCTGCCGTATCCAGTATGTATTTCTTCATTGTACAGACCCTCACTTCTGTGTTCCTACCTTCAGAATAGCATGAAAAAACGGACATTCCGTCCGTTTTCTGTCCTACGCTTCTTTCGGAGGAATCCGCCACATTTCCGAGTAGCTCAGGAAGGAGACCTCATCTGCGTTGATCTTTGCCTGGTTGCGCTGTCTGTGCACATTTCCTTCATGTGCCTTGTTCAGGATGTCCTTGTTCACCATGTACTGAACATAGACGACCTTCTTCAGCAGGAACCATTTAATTACATACTCATAGATATTCGATGTTCTGTCTTCCAGTTCACTCAGTACTCCCGTAGCTTCTTCCTTCAGTGCTTCGGCTGCTTTCAGTGCCTGTTCCTTCAGGTCTTCGTAGTTTCCGAAATGATTATGGTCAAGACCACGCTGAACAGCACCTGCCTTCTTTACCTGCAGGTCTTCCCAGGTCTTTACCAGAATATCCGGAGTTTCTGCGCATACAGCCACAATTTCATTCTGACACTGTGCACCGAGTCCTCCCGGTTCTGTCAGACAGTAATAGTAACCCTTTGCGAATATGTATCCGTTCTGCTCATTCGGAACGATCAGGATGGCCCTGTCGTTATCGTCTTTTCTTGTGTACAGCAGATACGGGAAGCGGAGCGGTCTACCAACGAGTTTGAATACGTCTTTGTAGCGGATGATTTGATTGCTGATCGCGCTGCGGCTTATGGTGCTCAACAGCCCGGCGCACACCCTGCATTCAGGGTCAGAGGCGACTACAGCATTGAAGGCTTCTTTCAGGATAGGATCAAGATCCTCCTCGTTGCTCAGATAATCTTCCAGGTAACCATTGAAGTCACAATCGTTTCCCCCATGGCGACTGTCGAGCATCTGGGCAAGTATCTCGAAAACAGCCATAAGTCCTCCATTTTCATATGGTTACATTATAGAGGTAAAATCCTTTTTGTCATTAGAGAAATGGCGTTCAAAAAGACAAAGTCAAAAGTTGTTGAAAATATTTCTGAAAATGACCGTCAGTCGGTTTTCCCCCATCTGTTAAAACAGTTCATATACCGCATAATCATCACGTTTCAATAAAGAAAGACTGTTTCATGAACAGTCTGTGAAATTCAGCAAAACCAGAAGTTTTTCAGTAGATGGAATGCAGTCTGCCGTCACCGGAAGGCTCTGTTCCGGTCAGAATGATCCCGGGATTCCTGTCCTTTAGAAACGCGAAGACACGCTGTGCCTGCGCTTCCGAACCGGCTTCAGCCGTATATTCCCTGTCTTCACCCGTGAGTGCAAGAAGATGTTTTCCCTTGACCGGATGATACTCCGCTTCCTTCAGCACGGCATACGGATGCTCTGCCACAGTCTTTCCGTCAAAGTACAGAAAACTGTCCCCGCTCAGAACACAGCGTCCCAGCAGAATACCATCCTCGTACTGCGACACATCCGGCAGAGCCTTCAGCTGCTTTCCCAGCCGGTATCTGTCATAGCGGTACTTCACCAGGAGGATACCGACCAGAATGCCTGCCGCAGCCAGCAGAAGACGCCTTCCCGGTGTAGGATCCTTCATGTACAGATACAGTGCCGGAAACAGCGCGACAGGGCACAGTGCCACGAACGGATAGTACCGGACAACCACAAACGATTCAAAATACTTTCTGATCATATTACTTGTATACCGTGCCGCCTTCGACACCGAAATACTCTTCAAAGGAATAGAACGGATCCACGTTGTAGATCGCTGTTGCGGTCTCTACGCCGACGTAGCGGAAATGCCACGGTTCATACGCATAGCCCGTGATTTCGGCTTTATCCTTGGGATAGCGCATGATGAAACCGTAGTTGTGCGCATTGTCGCGCAGCCATACCGCACTCGCTGTATTCTCGAATTCCTGGGTGAAATCCACACCGCCGCCTTCAACGAAATCCAGGGCCAGTCCGGTCTGGTGATCGGAATACCCCGGTCTGGAACTGATGCGGTCCGCACGCTCCACACCGTACTGTGCGACATAGCCGTCATACAGCTGTTTCTGATAACTCTCACTGCGGTACGCAGAACTGAATGTCAGCGTAATTCCTTCCGCTGCAGCGGCCTTGGTCATTTCTGCGACCGCATAGGCTGCCTCTGCCCGCATATACGGAGCAATCGTTCCATGTCCGCCGATCTCGTTGACATTGATCAGATCCGCCGGCTCATAGCCCTGAGGCAGCCGGTGAGTTTTGTTTGCCACGATGAGCAGGCTGTTGACATCGGTGAAGACCGGGTCCTCTGCGGCTGCAGGCTCCGGCGTCCACGTTTCCGCAGGCTGTGTTTCCTGCGGCTGTACGATCACCTGTTCCGTCGCTTCCGGTGTCTGTTCCGGTTCAGCCGGTATGCTTTCTGCCGCTTCCGGGCTTTCTTCCGGAGCGGAAACGGTTTCCGCCGGTTCGCTTTCCGGCGGTTCCGGCGACGGTGTCGTCTCAGCAGGTACCGGCTCTTCCGTCTCCTGACGGGACACGATCAGCTGTCTGCCGAACAGTCCGATAACAAGCAGAACGAGCAGGACTGCCAGGATCAGTTTTGAAAACATACCGCGCATAGTAGTTATCCTTCCTTGAAATACTGTGTTTTTGCCAGCCACTGTACCAGGAACCAGCCCAGTACGACCGAGATCAGTTCACCGACCGCGACTTCCAGTCCGCAGATCAGGGAACCCCGAATGATATTGTCCGGGAAGAACAGAACACCGAGTTCCGCTCCCACGATGAGAAAATTCCAGAATACCGGCTGAAGAATGCTCAGTACCGGAAGATCTTTGTATTTCCGGTCCCGCAGCTTCCATGTCAGCCAGGCTGCGATCAATGTTGCGGAAGTACCGACCACAGAATCGATCATACCGGTCGGATTGGCCCCGGTCATTGCACCGATGAGGTTCGTCAGGAAACATCCCAGGGTTACCGCGGGAATCGCGGGTCTGTAGATCAGCGGCAATAATGTGAGCGCTTCGGATATCCGGACCTGGACCGGTCCGTACACCAGCGGTGCAATTGCGAGGGATACAGCCGTATAGACTGCAGCGATCATAGCGATCTTCGCCATGTCTTTTGTGTTCATCTTGTTATCTCCTTATTTTGGGTATACGTCAGGTAGCCGCTACTGACGGGGTTCTTGACCCAGAGAACAAGTATACTACAAAAGACAGAGAATGCCTATGAGGATTACAGAAGACGCAGACGCTGATCGATCCAGGACCGCTGCTGTGCATCCCGCACGATATCCCCTTCCTCATAGTTTCCCAGCAGGAACGGGGAGGCAGGATCATGAACCGCGTGGTTTTTCCTCACCTGCTGCGCGTCGCTGTTCGCATAGCAGTACCGGCATAAATGCATGCATGTATCATATGCGCCGATATCGTTGGAGAGATAGCAGGTACAGATCTTCCGGCCGGGTGTGTATTTCGGAACGGACAGCGGTTTCCCGAGCGCTTTCTCAAGGTCTTCGGTCCGGGCACAGCCAGAACAGTCCGCGCCGTACGGTTCCAGAGCCGTACCCTCCACACATGTTTTCAGTTTCATTCCGTATTCACCCGCGATCCGGATCAGTTCTTTGCCCAGTGTGATCTGTTCGGAAAGAGATACTTCCCTCACATCGGGATAGTTCTTCAGCACCTTTGCGTACAGGTCGATGAAGGAGATCACGACCGTATCCGTATATCCCGCCAGTTCCGAAGCGATCGTCCGGAACGCCCGCAGATGATAATCCAGGGAATACTTCTCACTCAGAAAGACAGGATCATAGCGCCAGACGATCCGGTGTTTTCCGACCTGCCTGCTCAGTTCCTGAAATGTACGGATCAGTTCATGCTTGTCCGGAACGTTCGGTTCCATATCCTTTCCGTACGGAGTCAGGGTCATATGCCAGAGCTGTCCGTAATCAGCCAGCAAATGAAGATAAGGAAAAAACGGTTTCGGTTTTTTGGTGCCGAACACAATGAGATCCACCGTGTCCGGATCCAGCCGGAACCGTGTCACCAGCTCATGCCGGTACGGGCTGCGTACGCAGACCATGCCCTCTTTCAGCCTGTTTGCAAACCATTCCGCGTAGAATGCCGGAATGTCTGTCCGCTGTCCAGTATTGATGATCATCGTAACTGCATCCTGATCAATTGACCGTGACAAGCGTCTCCGTTCCTTCCGGAATCAGAAGACCGCTCTCCCAGCCTTCCGAAGCCCGGAACACCTTCTGCCCATCTTCGGTCTGGGCTGTCGTGACCCGTCCGGTATACTGTTCTGTGCCGCCGCCGAGCTTTGTGAAGCAGTACCGCATATCCGTATCAAACGCAATGGTACAGATTCCCCGGTAGACTTCCGGTACTTCCGTATCCTTTCTGACCAGTACAGCGGTACCGTCCATCCAGATCTTCATCCGGCAGGTTTCCGTCTCCAGATCCTTCAGTACCAGTGGATTGACCGGATACCATTCCCGCATCCGTTCTCCGTCCGTATACATTGACGCTGTATCTGCCGGCAGAACCGGGAACTGTGCCGGTGCTGTGCGATCCCGCGGAAGAAATCCATCACCGAAGACAGCTTCTCCGCTGTCCGTACGCCGAAGCTCCAGACCTTCTTCACTGACGGATACCTCGCAGACGACCGGCATCTTCGGCAGAGACATCACTGCACCGGAATCACCGGGAATCAGTTCCAGCGCCATCGGCAGGGATGTCTGCTCCGGATCGCTCAGCCAGTCACCGGTCTCATACTCGAATTCAACTGCAGGAACCAGTACAGCGCCGCTGCTGCTCTGCAGCGTACCGCCCGCATAGCTTCCGATATTCACATAAACACTGCCGAAAGCCGGAAAGACCTCCAGGACCAGCATCTCATCATCATTGATGCGGGAAACATACCTCCCGGTCAGTTTCTTTCCGAAGGACAATGTATCAAACAGCATGCCAGCAGGTCCGGCTTCCCGCATTCCTGCCAGTTCCGGCACTTCTTTTCCTTCCGAACGATCGTACAGGATACCGTCTTCGGCATAGAACACCGGGTTGTCCGGATCACACACAAAGGAACAATACGGCTGGATGAATGTCACATTGCCGTATGCGTCCCGTACACCGGCCCATCCCGTTCCGGATGCGGAGACGATCTTCTCCACGTTCTTTCCGATCTTCACGGTGAATTCCGTTGTCGCAAAGCGGACTTCCTGTCCGAAATCGTCCGGATCCGGTACCGCACCGCGGAAACGGATACCGCTGTCTGCCGGCAGAACCGCAAACGGTGAAGGAACACCGGTACCGAAGAAGCCGCCGATCTGCGTCACCTTCGCACCGTCAACGGTATCCGCGATGATGATCTTTGTCTGTGCAGAGTTCACATCCCAGCTGTACTCTGCCGCAAAGGCTTCCTTTCCCGAACGGCTGATATGATAGGTCACACCGTCCTGCACTGTATCCTCCCAGTATGCCGTGCACGCACATAAAAGACCCAGTGCCGCCGTAATGATCACCAGTTTCTTCCAATGTTTCATTGTCTGTACCTTTATCCCTTTCTCTGACGGATCAGATAATCACGGTACGCATCGATGCCGCTCTGTTCCTTGAAGAAGAAATAGTGATTCCGTTCGATCGGATAGACACCGATCC
>JAFWJP010000220.1 GCA_017514645.1 Solobacterium sp.
ACAACGGTGATATCTCCTCCTTCATCCCGGATGTGATCCTGGATGAGATCAGGGAAAAACTGGCAAGACAGTCCTGACGGACAATGACACTGACGATCCTGAAACAGGGTCGTTTTTCTTTCGGAAAGAATACTTTTTAGCAGTGGTTTGTTGACTGTGCTAAAAACATGGGGTATACTGTTAGCAGTCGAAAGGGCGGAATGCTAAAGGAGGCGGAGAACTATGTTGACACCGAGACGGATCGAGATCTTCAAAGCGATCGTTGACGAATATATCCAGACAGCGGAACCGGTCGGTTCCAAAGCGCTTCAGCAAAAATATCATCTGCCGTACTCCAGCGCTACGATCCGGAACGACATGATGGCTCTGGAGGAAATGGGCTATCTGGAAAAGGTCCATACATCCAGCGGCAGGATCCCGAGTACAGCCGGGTACAAGTTCTACTGTGAGAATCTGCTGGAGAATGCAGCGCTAGACAACAAGATGCAGGTAGCGATCCGGCAGGCGTTCGACACAACGAACATGAATATCGAAGAAGCAGTGCACCTGTCCTGTCAGGTCCTCTCGGACATGACGAACATGACGGCAGGGGCAATCGGTCCGGATGCGAAGAACCAGCATCTGGCACACATCAAGCTGTTCCCGATCGATGAAAGGAACGCAGTGTGTGTCTTCATTACCGATTCCGGGCATTCGGAGACCAAGACATTCCACTTTGATGAAGACGTCCTGGTGCAGGATATCGAAAGCTGTACGGAGATCCTGAATTCCCACCTGAAAGGCGTCGCGATCTCGGATCTGCCGCAGAAGATGGAGGAGCTCAAGCCGCAGTTCACAATGCTTGTCAAACGGCATGAAACGCTGTTTGCGGCGTTTGTAAAAGCATTCGTGAAGTTCGCAAACGAGAACGTGTACTTCTCCGGCAAGGACCGGATGCTCTATCAGCCGGAATTCGAGGATATCGACAAGCTGAAGAAGCTGATGGGTATGCTGGAGGATACGGAGAACTGGCGGACGATGGACAGCAATGAACGGGCTGTAGCGGTGCGCAGCGATAAGCGGTCGGAACTGACATGGGTCGATGACGTTGCGATCGTACGTACAAAATTCCATATCAACGACGTGGAATCCGGTCAGCTGATGGTCGTAGGACCGAGCCGGATGAACTATGACAAGGTCATCTCAATGCTGGAATACGCAGTATCCATCATTGAAAACATCTATTCTAACAACGGAGGCAGGGATGAGTGAAGAAGTAAAGGAAGAAGTACAGCAGGAAGAGACGGCGGAAACGCCGGAAGTGCCTGCGGAAGAAACGGAAGCTGTGGATGAGATCCCCGCAGATCCGCGTGATGCATTGATTGAAGAGCTTCAGAAGAAAAATGTAGCGCTGGAGGAAGAAGCGGCAGCCACAAAGGAACGCCTGGCGAGAGCCGCCGCGGATCTGGAGAATACCAGGAAGCGTCTGGAACGGGAAGCGGAAACGCAGAAGAAGTACCGGGTACAGTCGTTCGCGCTGGATGTACTGCCGGTCATTGACAACTGTGAGCGGGCCCTGGCAGTGGAAAAGGATGAAGAGGATCCGTACAGGAAAGCGTTCGTTATGGTACAGACCGCGCTCGTCAATGCCTTGAAGAAGGAGGGCGTCGAAGAGATCGAAGCGCTCGGACAGCCGTTTGACCCGAACTGGCATATGGCAATGCTCAGTGAGGCCAAAGAGGGCGTGGAACCCGGAACGGTCATCGAAGTGCTGCAGAAAGGCTACAAACTGAAAGACAGGCTGCTCAGGGCAGCAATGGTAAAAGTGAGTGAATAAAGGGAGGACTGGAAAATATGAGCAAGATTATCGGAATTGATCTGGGTACGACCAACAGCTGTGTCGCTGTGATGGAAGGTGCGGACGCAAAGGTCATCGCAAACCCGGAAGGACACAACACAACACCGTCTGTTGTTGCATTCAAGAACGGTGAAAGGATTGTCGGAGATGCTGCAAAGCGTCAGATGATCACAAACAAGAATACGGTATATTCCATCAAGCGTCTGATGGGTACAAAGGAAAAGGTAACGCTGGAAGGCAAGCAGTATACACCGGAAGAGATCTCCGCGATGATCCTGTCCTATCTGAAGGACTACGCAGAAGGATATCTCGGTGAAAAGGTTGAGAAGGCGGTCATTACGGTTCCGGCTTACTTCAATGATGGTCAGCGTCAGGCAACGAAGGATGCCGGAAGAATTGCCGGTCTGGATGTTGTCCGTATCATCAATGAGCCGACAGCTTCTGCACTGGCCTACGGTATTGACAAGAACAACGAGAAGGAAATGAAGGTCCTGGTCTATGACCTGGGCGGCGGAACATTCGATGTTTCCATTCTGGATATTGCGGACGGTACATTCGAAGTGCTGAGTACCGCAGGCGATACACATCTGGGCGGTGATGATTTCGATAACGTGATCATTGACTGGCTGAATGACAATTTCCGCAAGGAACACGGTGTTGATCTGAAGAGTGACAATATGATCCTGCAGCGTCTGAAGGATGCGGCGGAGAAGGCAAAGATCGAGCTGTCCGGTACACTGCAGGCAGAGATCATGCTGCCGTTCATCTGCCCGAATCCGGAAGGTGTCGGTGCGCTGAACCTTGAGGCTACACTGACAAGAGCCCAGTTTGAGCGTATGACGAAGCATCTGATCGATCGTACGATGGGTCCGGTGCGTCAGGCGCTGTCCGACGCGGATCTGCGTGCTTCCGACATTGACCAGGTCCTGCTCGTCGGCGGTTCCACAAGAATCCCGGCTGTCCAGGAAGCGGTCAAGCGTGAGCTCGGCAAGGATCCGAACAAGAGCGTCAACCCGGATGAGTGCGTTGCCCTCGGTGCAGCGATCCAGGGCGGTGTCATCGGCGGTGATGTCCAGGATATCATTCTGGTCGATGTTACACCTCTGAGCCTTGGCATTGAGACACTGGGCGGTGTCATGACCGTCCTGATCCCGAGAAATACTTCTGTTCCGACATCCAAGTCGCAGATCTTCTCTACAGCTGCGGACAACCAGCCGGCTGTTGATATCCATGTCCTGCAGGGTGAGCGTTCCCTGGCCAGCGACAACAAGACGCTGGGCAACTTCCAGCTGACCGGTATCGCTCCGGCAAGAAGGGGTGTTCCGCAGATCGAAGTCAAGTTTGACATCGACTCCAACGGTATCGTCCACGTATCCGCAAAGGATAAGGGAACCGGCAAGGAACAGTCCATCGAGATCCGCAACTCCTCCGGACTGAGTGAGGACGAGATCGACAGAATGGTAAAGGAAGCGGAACAGCACAAGGCGGAGGATGACAAGCGTAAGCAGGATATCGAAACCAAGAACAATGCGCTGAACTATATTGCCCAGATCGATGAAACACTCGAAAGCGACAATCCGAATGTGACTCAGGAACAGAAGGATCAGGTCAGAAAACTGCGGGATGAACTGCAGGAGTGCATCGACAGGAATGATATGGACGGTCTGAAGACGAAGATGGATATGCTGGAGAGGGCAGCCAATGAAATGGCCAAGTCCATGTACCAGCAGAACAACAGCGCAGACCAGCAGAATCAGACCTACGGCGATGATGTCGTCGATGCGGACTTCCGTGAAACGAAGTAACACAACCGATACATTAGGCAAATTCCTGGGAGTCATTCTGGGAATTTGTCTTGTGTACGGATGCGGGAAAAAGACGGAGGAACCGGCGGAACCGACGGATACACCGGCACCGTCTCCGGTATCCCGCAGTGAAGACTATTCACAGTTCAACGGTGTCAAGGTCCGTATGACGGAAGATACCGTGATCTACGATGAGCAGCACAGGAAGATCGGTACGCTGTACAGCGGGACCTGCGTCGATATTGACAGTGATGCAGGGAACGGACTTCTGAAGCTGCGTGATGAACCGTACTACATCAGCGGAAGTGCAGCAGAGGATTCCCAGCGCTGGTATGATGTCCGAACCTGTCTTCTGCCCCTGGATGATATCATCCGCACAGACAGCGATTATACGCTGTACGATGAGCGCGGCAATGCGTTTGCACAGATGCAGGTATCCCATGATTACCGGGCGTATGTACTGCCGGGGGAGGAACGCTGGGGTGTTCTCTTTCAGGGCGGTACAGCTTTCATCGATCCGCAGGATATTACGGAGACCTGGAAGGAACCTCTGGAGCGCTGGAGCGCAGAGCATCTTCCGGTCCTCATGTATCACTTCTTCTACAGCGAAGCGGACGGAGGAAGCCGGATCGACGGCAATTACGTGGAACAGAACGAACTGCGTGAACAGCTGCAGTATCTGAGAGACAACGATTACGCGACCCTGAACATGCATGAAGTTCTCTACTATATGCAGGGGCGGGCATTGATTCCCGGAAACAGTGTCGCCATAACGATCGACGACGGTGATCCCAGTGTCCATCAGTATGCATTCCCGGTCTTCCAGGAATACGGCATGCGGGCGACACTGTTCATCATCGGCGGGTGGGAAGACCCATCCATGAGCTGGGACTTCTGGGAAATGCGCGAAGCAGGACTGGAACTTCAGAGTCACAGCTTCCTGATGCATCAGGGCGGCTGTCCCGGGATGGGACACGGCGGCAGGCTGATGTGCGTGGATTACAACGAAGGTGTCAGCGATACGGTCATGTCGTTTGATTATGTCGACGGAGGCTTTGTCTACTGCTATCCGTTCGGTGATTACAACGATCATGCGAAGCAGATCATCCGCGACGGCGGTGCGAAGCTGGCGTTTACGACAGAGAACGGAGTGATCCGTCCGGGGATGGATCTGCTGCAGCTGCCGAGGATCAGAGTGACCGGCGGGGCAGGTCTGGACAGGTTTGCAGGATCCCTGAAGGGATAGAAAGGCGGAAGGTATATGGCCGATAAAAGAGACTACTATGAAGTGCTCGGAGTACCGAAGAGCGCGACAGAAGATGAAATAAAAAAGGCGTACAGAAGCCTTGCAAAGAAATATCATCCGGATGTAAACAAAGCTCCTGATGCAGAGGAGAAGTTCAAGGAGATCAATGAAGCCTACGAAGTTCTGCGCGATGAGAACAAGCGTAAAGCATACGATCAGTTCGGCTTTGCCGGTATGGAAGGTGCACAGGCAGGCGGCGGATTCAGCGGGTTCCAGACCGGCGGATTTGATGACTTCGGGGATATTTTCTCCCAGTTCTTCGGCGGAAGCGGATTCGGCGGGTTCGGCGGAGGACAGTCCTACCGCAACAATCAGCCGATAAAGGGCGAAAATACCGTGCGTCAGATCGATATTGATTTCATGGATGCCTGCTTCGGCAAGACCATGGAATTCAACGTGGATGTGGATGAGACCTGCCCTGACTGCAACGGCAGCGGTGCAGCAAGTCCGAGCGATATTGAGACCTGTCCGACCTGCCACGGGTCAGGAACGGTCGTTACCCAGCGCAGAACGATGCTCGGAGTCATGCAGACGCAGGGCGTATGTCCGGACTGCCGCGGTACGGGTAAGAAGATCCGCAAGGTCTGCCCGCACTGCCGGGGAAAGGGCTACAATACCAACCGTTCCCGCATTACGGTCAATATTCCGGCCGGTATCAATGACGGACAGAGCATCCGGGTTGCCGGCAAGGGTGAACGTGGTCTGAACGGCGGTCCGAACGGCGATCTGTACCTGCAGGTCAATGTCAAGCCGCATAAGGTTTTTGAACGGGAAGGTCAGAACATCCTCCTGGAGATTCCGGTGACGGCTGTTGACGCTACACTGGGCACGGAGATCGATGTCCCGACGATCCACGGGGATGTCAGGATGAAGATCGATGCGGGGACCCAGGACGGCAAGATCCTGCGGCTCAAGGGCAAGGGTGTGCCGAGTCTCAGGGGCGGTGCCAATGGTGATCAGCTCTGTACGGTGAAGATCACAGTCGATAAAAACCTGACTGCAAGGGAGAAGGAACTGTACCGGGAACTGCAGAAACTGCAGGGCAACCAGAACAAGGAGACGATCTGGGATAAATTCCGCAAGCAGTTCCAGTAATTTCACGGGACTTATGTTCCGGGAGGTGACGCAATGAATGTAGAACAGATGACGGAACAGCTTCAGCAGATCATCATCAGTGCCCTCGGCAGAGCGCAGCAGAAGCACTGCAGTGAACTGACGATCGAGCATGTACTCGCTTCCATACTGGAAAGCGATGCTGCAGACGGGATCTGGAAGCGTCTCAATATCGACAAGAAGACCATGGCTGATGTGGTTGCCCAGAAGGAAGAGAAGCTTCCTGTGGTATCCGGCAGCGCACAGCCGAATATATCAAGATATCTGAATGATGCGTACAACTACGCGCTCGGATTCATGAGCGACGCAGGAGACCGCTACATGAGTACAGGTGCACTGCTGTGGGGAATCTTCCGCTGTGATGCGCCGGTATCACTGGATCTTCGTACGCAGTTCGATATCACCGCCGATGATGTGAAGAAGGCGGAAATGGAGAGGAGAGGTGGAATGAAAATGGATGAAACGACCAATGAAAGCCAGCTCGATGCTTTGGAAAAATACGGACATGATATTGTCCAGGATGTGCGGGAAGGCCGCAAGGATCCGGTCATCGGCAGGGACGAAGAGATCCGCCGTGTCATTGAGATCCTTTCCCGGAAGACCAAGAACAATCCTGTACTGATCGGTGAACCCGGTGTCGGCAAGACTGCGATCGTAGAGGGTCTTGCCTGGCGGATCTACAATGGTGATGTTCCGCAGGGGCTGAAGGACAAGCGCCTGATCGAACTGGATATGGGTGCTTTGATCGCCGGAGCGAAATACCGCGGTGAATTTGAAG
This sequence comes from Solobacterium sp., assembly GCA_017514645.1. Classification (GTDB taxonomy): domain Bacteria; phylum Bacillota_I; class Bacilli_A; order Erysipelotrichales; family Erysipelotrichaceae; genus Bulleidia. The sequence continues at coordinate 6,840 of JAFWJP010000220.1, forward strand.
AGCGCCTCAAGGGTGTCCTGAACCAGGTGAAGGAAGCAGACGGCAGCATCATTCTGTTCATTGATGAGATCCACAACCTGGTCGGTGCCGGAAAGACGGAAGGCTCCATGGATGCCGCAAATCTGCTCAAACCGATGCTGGCAAGAGGCGAACTCAAATGCATCGGTGCTACAACGTTCGATGAATACCGGAAGTACATTGAAAAGGACCGGGCACTGGAACGCCGCTTCCAGCGTGTGCAGGTCAGCGAGCCGAGTGTTGAAGATACGATCTCCATTCTGAGAGGACTGAAGGACCGTTTTGAAAGCCATCATGGTGTCGAAATCAAGGATGATGCGATCATAGCGGCAGCTGTTCTCTCCAACCGCTACATTACCGACCGGTATCTGCCGGATAAGGCGATCGATCTCATCGATGAAGCCTGTGCAACGATCCGTGTGGAGATGGATTCCGTGCCGGCTGATCTCGATGAACTCAATCGGCGGATCATGACCCTGAAGATCGAGAGTACATCGCTGAAGGGCGAGAGTGATGCCAGGGCAGTGGAACGGCGGGATGCCATTGACGCTGAGCTGG
>JAFWJP010000221.1 GCA_017514645.1 Solobacterium sp.
TACCTGGCGATTCCCTTCCTCTGTGTGATCCTGGCAAGTTCCGTCGCCTCGGTGCTCGGTATCATTCATATCTGAAAAAAGCCTGCCGGAAGGCAGGTTTTATGATTCTTCGTACGGCTGATGCTGTACCGGTCCGAACCAGTACAGATTGTCCGGATGCAGTGTATGGTACTCTGCAATGTCCGTTTCGCTGCAGACAGTGAACGCATCCCAGCCGGAGTACCCGTACCCGTAATAGACCATGAGCGGCAGATCACTGCGCTCAGTACGGATATAGACACTGAGACGGTCACCGGAATCCAGTTCCTCCATTACCCGCTGTGAAAGAACCAGCCGGTAATACGGCGCATTCAGGTCACTGAGGATCGTCCGGGATTCATGTCTCTGATCGTGGACCCGGTAGCCGCCGCTCTTGTTCTCCTCCGCGTCGACCGGCAGCGCTTCATACGCTTCATCCAGGATCCGCTGCACCTCGGCACAGGTACCTGCTTCTTCAAAGCGGACATCTCCCGCTTCCAGCACAAAGTCCGCCTGATCGGATGTGACATAGACTCCGTCCAGCACTTCGATATAGACCTGACGGTACCAGTGAATACTGTCCCCGAAGCGCAGATACGCCTTGCTGAGAAGATCCGGATCATCCAGCCCCGGAACGGCATCTCCCTCCGTTCCGGTTCCTGTGCGCTTCACAACGACATCGGCATATCCCGATACATACGGGTCCAGGAAAGCGTAGAAGGTATCTGTCCAGGCTTCATGATCAAACCCCTCTGTCTCCTCCAACGTGATGTACAGACCTGACAATGATGGCTGCTCACTCTCCAGGAATGCCCTGATATCACCATCAAAGTACGTACGGAACACACAGGCATCGTAGGACTCATAGTTTGTTCTGTTCAGAGCGTATTCACTGAACGAAAACGGTGCAGGCAGTGTACGGACCAGCGGTTGGAATACTTCCCGGTCAAACGCTTCACGGATCTCCGGTGCCTGACGGTCATCAGCGAATGTACCTGCCTCATCATCCCAGTACACCGTATAACCATCACTCATCTCATACGCCCGGTCCGCAACGCCGACATAGCCGAACAGACCGCTGTTGCCGGCCTTCCAGCCGTCGACGATCTCCGCATCGTTTTCACCATACTTTTCCCGGTAATAGGTCAGCGCGTCCTGTTCTACACGTTCATAGTGCCTTCGGTCCTTCGAGCATCCTCCGCTCAGCAGGAACAGCCCGCACACCGCTGCGGCTGACAATTTCCGGACCAGCTGTTTCCGCTTCATTCCCTTGTACCAAATACAATGTGATCTTCATCCATCTCTTCAATGACCGCCAGGCTGAACACCTTGATCCCGGACTCCCGCAGTTTCTTTCCGCCCGGCTGGAATCCTTTTTCAATACAGACACAAAGGCCTTCCACGATGGCTCCTGCCTGATGACAGATATCGATCATTGCGGATGCCGACCTCCCATCAGCCAGGAAATCATCCACCAGCAATACATGTTCCCCGGCATGAAGGTAATTCCGGGATACAACCATTTCATACGGTCTCCCGTACGTATAGGAATAGGCCGGCGCTGCATAGACATCCGCTCCGATATTGCCGGATACCGCCTTTTTGGCGAACACAAACGGTACACCGAGGTGCAGGGCCGTACTCTGCGCCAGGGAGATCCCGCTGGCTTCCACCGTCATGATCCGGTCGATCCGCTGATCCTTGAATTCCCGGATGATCTCCTGTGCCATACGATCGATCAGAGCTGCATCCACCTGATGATTCAGAAATCCGTCCACCTTCAGAATATCTCCAGGAAGGACTCTCCCTTCCTGTCTGATCCGCTCTTCCAGTTCCTTCATGTCCGTTCTCCTTCTGTTTCCAAAATTATACGAAAAAACAGGGATCCTGTCCCTGTTTGTTGTTCCGGATCACTTCTTCATCAGATCCTTTTACCGGCCGTTATTCCTTTTCCCCGTAGATGATCGTATAGAATACCGGAATGAACACCGCCCCGCCCAGGAGATTGCCGAGCGTTACCGGTATCAGATTCGCCAGCAGACCGCCGATCCCGATCTCTGCCCCCAGGAGCATTCCCAGAGGAATATAGGTCATATTGGCTACACTGTGTTCAAATCCCGCAAAGACAAACAGCATGATGGGAAACCAGATGGCAAAGATCTTTCCCGTCAGGTCCTTGGAGCCGGCCTGGAACCAGCAGGCCAGTACCACCAGGATGTTGCAGAGAAATCCCCGGATCACCGCCTGTGCAAACGGCAGCGCAGCTTTGGAGGACGCGACCGCCACCGCCCTGTTCAGTGCCTCACCAGCGTACAGACCGCTGTTCGCCAGCAGCCACGCCAGCAGCACCGATCCGCACAGATTTCCAAGATACACAACGCCCCAGTTCTTCAGCATGCCGCCCCAGGTGATCTTCCTGTCCATCAGGGCAAGCGTCATAAGATTGTTTCCCGTAAACAGTTCCGCCCCGCACAGGATCACCAGCATCAGTCCGACCGGGAACAGCGCGGAACCGATCAGTTTGCCTAATACGGACGCATCCCCGGCCGTCGCCAGTACGAAGACATGACAGCCGAATCCGATGAACATCCCTGCCAGGACCCCCAGCAGGAACATCCTGTGTACAGGAAGCACAGCTTTATTGATGCCGTTTCTGATCCAGATCTGCAATATTTCCTTCGGTGTATTCATACCCATTCTCCTCAATCATGGTCACAGTATACATGAATCACCGAAAAAGATGAATGTACAAATGATTATGAAATATAATATTCTCAGCAAATATCAGGCAGGTACACGATATGACCAAATGGGAACTGATCTACCAGGCTGTGACCTATCTTCTCACAGCGATCGGCATCTGGAAGATCCTTGTCAAATGCGGTGACAAAGGATTCTGGGCACTCATCCCCGGCTTCCGCTATTTCCGTCTGTCCGAAATGGCCGGACGGGAACGGGACGGACTGGGTGTTCTGATCTTTGAAATACCGACCTACCTGATTCTCGCTGTAACGACTTTTTTCCGTACCGGGCCGCAGATCCACTACTACCTGACAGTCATCGCGGTGGTCTTCTACCTGATCACCCTGGTCTATAAAATGCGTGTGATCGCTGCCCTGGCCAAAACATTCGATCTCGGCATCCAGTGGGTCATCTTCTGGGCAGTTCTGCCCTTCGCGGCATCCCTGATCTGGGGACTGTCCCCGAAGATCCAGCCGGTCAACCTCGGCATGACATTCGATGATGAACTGCTTGCCGGAACCAGACCAGCAGAGATCAACCGGACCACTGCCCGGGTACAGGACACCGATGAAGGACTCTTCGTCGATCTGAACGAAAAGGTCGTCTATGACTTCGTGAAGAAACGCTATCTGCTGAAGGACATCGACCTGAGCATCCCGAACGGATCTCTGGTATTACTGCTGGGCGGCTCCGGATCCGGCAAGACAACGCTGGTGAACGCGGTCATCGGCTATGAGAAGGCCGACGCTGTCATCAAGCTCAACGGCGAAAACATCTACGACAACTACGATCAGATGAAATACCGCATCGGCTACGTTCCCCAGCAGGATCTGCTGCGTCAGAACGATACGGTTGCGAATACCCTGCGGGATGCCGCAAAGCTCCGCCTTCCCGCCAGCATGAACTACACCGCTTCCCGGGAACGGGTGGAACAGGTCATGAAGACCCTGGGTCTGGAAACCGGCAATAACGGTCTCGTATCCAAGAAATCCGGCGGTCAGAAGAAACGGATCTCCATCGGTATGGAACTGCTCAGCGATCCTGAACTGTTCATCCTGGACGAACCCGACTCCGGACTGGACGGCGTCATTGCCCGGGAACTGTTTGAACGCCTGCGCGACGTTGCGGATTCCGGAAAGATCGTCATTACCATTACGCACATTCCCGACCGTGTCGCCGATCTGTTCGACTACGTGATCGTACTGGCGCGGGATTCCGGAAGAGTCGGACGCCTCGCTTTCTTCGGCACACCGCAGGAAGCCCGGGAATTCTTCGGCAAACCATCCATGGAACAGATCGTCATGGCCATCAACCGCAAGGATGAAGGCGGCGAAGGAAGGGCTGATGAATTCATTGAAAAGTATGCCCAGCTGACACAGGAAAAGGAGGAATCCGGAAATGCCTGAGAAAATCAAGTACCGGGGAAGGATCGAACAGACGGGTATCTATCTCGGAAAACTCCTGCGGATGTTCATCTACCAGAATGACTGGAAAGTACTGCCCATGGCCGCGATCATCGCCGGCGCTGTCACCTTCGCTGTCGGCAACAGTATCTTCAAGACCCAGGAAGGAACGATCAGCGGATGTTTCGCCATGGTATGCGTCTGTATCTGGAACGGATTCTTCAATTCCATCCAGTCCGTCTGCCGGGAACGTCCGATCATCAAAAGGGAACACCGCTCGGGAATGCATATCAGTTCCTATATCGCCGCGCATATGATCTACCAGATGATGCTGTGCACGGCGCAGACGCTCATCCTGATCGGCATCAGCAGCGCTGCAGGAATCCGCTTTCCGGAAACAGGTCTTGTGACAGGCAACCTGATGCTGGATCTCACCATCACACTGTTCCTGATCACCTATACCGCGGATATGCTGTCGCTGGCACTGTCCTGCCTGGTCAAGACCACGACAACAGCCATGACCGTCATGCCGTTCATGCTGATCTTCCAGCTGGTCTTCTCCGGCAACCTGGTGCATCTGAGCGGTCCTGCCGAGAAGCTGACCGGGCTGACCATTACCCGCTGGGGCATGGAAAGCCTGTGTACACTCGGAAACTACAATTCCCTGCCGATGGTCACCCTCTGGAACACCATCTGGAAATTCCGCTCCATGAACATTGAAGGAGAATATCCCATCAAGACCATAACGGACACGATCCTGGAGGAAAACCGCCTGGATGAAGTCCTGCTGGAATCCGGAACCTACAACACCAATCCGGCCTATCTCTACAGCAGCGCTACCGTCATGAAGTGCTGGGGGATCCTGCTGCTGATCATGGTGCTGTCCGCCTGTACCGCTGTGATCCTGCTGGAATTCATCGACAAGGACAAA